>JBIIZX010000351.1:0-4343 GCA_044346055.1 Burkholderiaceae bacterium
TTGCGTACACTTTGGCATCGGCGATCCTCGGTTGTCTGCAGGCCTCGTTCTCCTCTGACAACGCGCGTAAGCACGTGGCCGCTGACCTCATACTGGTGAAATATCCGGGCTAGCCTGTGGCGACCTGATGGAGGACTTGATGGGGTTCAAGTGGACGGTTGTGGCCGTGGCGATCAGCTGCTGGTCAGTCGGCGTGCAGGCGCAGTTGGTCAAGCGGCCGCCCGTGCCGGCAACTGCAACGGTGACGCAGATGATCGTCAAGCTGCGCGCGCCCGATGCGACCGAGCGGGCGAGCGGCATGGCGGCCAGTCGTGCCGCGCGGCTGAGCAATGCGACGGGCAAGGCGATGGCGTCGTATCGCGCGATGTCTGGCGACGCGAGCGTGCTGCGGCTGTTGCAGCCGATGTCGGTGAGCGAGGCGCAGGCGCTGGCGCAGAAGCTGGCGCAGGACCCGGCGGTCGAGTGGGCGGCGCCGGACCTGCCGGTGCGCCGCTTTCAGGCCACGCCGCCCGATGCCAACTTCACCGCGCGCCAGTGGAACTACCTGCCCGCCAACACGCAGTTCGTCTCCGCCAGCCTGGTCACGCCGGCAACCACCGTCAGTTTTTCCAGCACGGGCGGTGCCAACGCGCCGCTGGCCTGGAGCATCACGCGCGGCGTGCCCTCAGTGCGCGTGGCGGTGGTCGACTCCGGCGTCGTACTCAGTCATCCGGACCTGGTGGCCAATCTGCTGCCCGGTCATGACTTCGTCTCGGGCGATGCACTCAGCGGCGCACCCTACAACGCGCCGCTCAATTTCATCGCCAACGACGGCAATGGCCGCGATGCGGACGCCAACGATCCCGGCGACTGGATCTCCGCCGCCGACGCGAGCACCTATCCGTCGCTGTGCAGCAGTGCAGAGGTGGGGCCGTCGAGCTGGCACGGCACCTCGATGACCGGGCTCATCGCCGCCCTATGGACCAGTGCCAATCCAAATCCGGCGGGCACCTCGCTCGCCGGGCTCGCGCCTGAAGTGCGCATCGTGCCGGTGCGCGCGCTGGGCAAGTGCGGCGGCACCACGTCGGATGTGATCGATGGCATTCGCTGGGCGGCGGGCCTGACCGTGCCCGGCGCGCCGGTCAACCCCAATCCGGCCCGCATCATCAACCTGAGCCTCGGCACCACGGCGGGCGCGTGCAGCGCGGCCTACCAAAGTGCGGTCAACGACGTCCTGGCGGCCGGCGCTATCGTGGTCGCGGCCAGTGGCAACGACGGCGCCAATGCCGTGAGCCAGCCGGCCAACTGCACCGGCGTGATTGGTGTCACCGCGCACACCATCAATGGCGACAACGCCACCTACGCCAACATCGGTCCCGAGGTGGCGATCAGCGCGCCCGGCGGCGGGCCGCCGTCGCGGCTGGCGTTGCAACCGCTGGACGAGATCACCACCGGCTTTTACGTGTGGGTGCCGTCGATGTTTGGCGCCACCACGCAGGACAGTCCGTTCACGGCCACAGACACCCGCAGCGGACCTGCGACAGCGGGGCTCACGGGCACCAGCCCGGCGGCCGCGCAGGTCTCGGGCGCCATCGCCCTGCTGCTGTCGGTTGACCCGTCACTGTCAGCGCAGCAGGTGCGCGTCTACCTCACCTCCACGGCGCGCCCGCATCCCGCGGGCAGCTATTGCGTCAGCGAGGCGACGGCAGTCAACAAGTGTGGCAGTGGACTGCTCGATATCGGCGCCGCCGTCAATGCGGCCTATCAGGCGCGGCAGCAGGCGGCTGCGGCGCGTGGCAGCGGAGGTGGCGGCGGGTCATTGCCGCTGGCGCCGGTGCTGCTGCTCGTTGCACTTGGGCTTGCTCGGCGGCTGCGGCCGCGCTGAGAAATCCGTGCGGCTTGAGGCGCGGCCTCGATCGCGCAGCTGGCGCGTTAACGACGGCCCCAGGCTGAACCGCGAATCTCGACCGGTCCGCGTCGTTGCCCGAGCGGGAGCTCAAGCGGTTTGCCGTGTCCGAACTGGATCCCCGCTTGCGCGGGGATGACACCATCAAAGCGCACGGCCCCGCGTTCGCGCGCTTTTTGATCTGCTCGCGTCTGCCCTGCTCCTTTGATCTGCTCGCTGGGTCTGCTCGCTGGGTCTGCTCGCTTGACCTGCTCGCTTGACCTGCTCGCTGGGCCTGCTCGTTCAATCTGCTCGCCTGACCAGCTCAACTCACCGCTGCGGCTGTGTCGCCTGGCGCAGGCCCGAGCGCAAACACCGCCCCAAGCGCCGCGCCCGTCACCGCGCCCGCCAGATGCGCTTGCGGCACTGTTCCCGCTCCCAGCCACTCCGCGTAGGGCGTCATGCTGCCGACTGGTTGCTCGAGCGCGACCTTGATGGCGCCGCCAAGCAGCAGGATGGCTGGCAGCCACAGCGCGCGAAAACTCCTCTTGCCGGTGCGCAGCGTTGCAAGCAGGTAGCAGCTGGCACCGGCGAAAAAGATTGCGTGCAACACGCCCGAGAAGCCGCGGTACCAGGCGATGCCTGGGTGCAGCAGCGCGAGCGACAGCGTGATCGCCACGGCACTGGCAGCCAGCACCAGCGGCTGGCGCCAGCCAGTCAGCTCCGGCGCAAACAGGCGCGCCACCACGAACCATGCCGCTGCATTGATCAATGCATGGCTCCAGTTGATATGCACCAGGTGTGCCGTGAACACGCGCCACGGCTGCTGAGCGCTCAGGCCTTGCTGGTACTGCAGCAGCTCATGCCACGGTGCCGCCGCCTGCAACAGCACCAGCAGGGCAGCGCCTGCAAGGGCCAGGCGTTCAGCCGTGCTCAGTTTGGCGGTCGTGGGCTGCATTGTCTGGCGTCAGGGTCGAGCGTAGAGGCGAGGGTCGGGTGTTCAGTAGCCGCAAGGGCGCAGCTGCTGCGAGTCTCTGAGCGCGGGTCTCTGCCTGCGCTTTGCTGAGAGCGCTTCGCTCATCGCGCTTCGTATAATGCCCCACGCTTGCGTTGGATCCTCCGGCGGACCAGCGTCCGTCGCAGCTTCCAGCGACCGGTGTCGCTCTCTGGGGCGCACGGCGGTTGCTAGCCGCCGTGGCCGTGGCCACTTTCCCGCCCGAACGCTCACTCGAGTCACTCACACCATGCAGGTCAAGACCCTTGCCCAACTTGCTGCCGCCGGCGCGCTGCGCGGCAAGCGCGTGTTCATTCGTGCTGACCTCAACGTGCCGCAGGACGAAGACGGCAGGATCACCGAGGACACGCGCATCCGCGCCTCTGTGCCTGCGATCGAGCTCGCGCTCGAGGCCGGCGCCGCTGTCATGGTGACCTCGCACCTGGGCCGCCCTACTGAGGGCGAGCTCAAGCCGGCGGACTCGCTGGCCCCAGTGGCGCAGCGGCTGGCGGAGCTGCTCAAGCGCCCGGTGCCGCTGCAGCAGCACTGGGTCGATGGCGTGGACGTGCAGCCCGGCAACGTTGTTCTGCTCGAGAACTGCCGCGTCAACAAGGGCGAGAAGAAAAACAGCGACGAGCTCGCGCAGAAGATGGCGCGCCTGTGCGATGTCTACGTCAACGACGCCTTTGGCACCGCGCACCGGGCCGAGGCCACCACGCACGGCATGGCCAAGTTCGCGCCGGTGGCCTTCGCCGGACCGCTGCTGGCGGCAGAGATCGAAGCGCTGTCAAAGTCGCTGAGCCAGCCCAAGCGGCCGCTGGTGGCGATCGTCGCAGGCTCCAAGGTCTCGACCAAGCTCACCATCCTCAACAACCTCGCGCTCAAGGTCGACCAGCTGATCGTGGGCGGCGGCATCGCCAATACGTTCCTGCTCGCGCAAGGCGTGCCGATCGGCAAGTCGCTCGCCGAGCCCGACCTCGTGCCCGAGTGCAAGAAGATCATGGAGACGCTGGCGGCCAAGGGGGGCACGCTGCCGCTGCCGATCGACGTGGTGGTGGCCAAGGAGTTCAAGGCCGACGCCACCCCGCGCGTGTGCGTCGCCGGTGACGTGCATGACGACGAGATGATCCTGGACATCGGCCCATCGAGCGCGCTGGCCCTGGTGCACATGCTGCGCCACGCCGGCACCATCGTCTGGAACGGCCCGGTCGGTGTGTTCGAGTTCGAGGCCTTTGCGCAAGGTACCCAGCAAATGGCGCTGGCAATCGCCGGCGCCACCGCCGACGGCGCCTACTCCATCGCCGGTGGCGGCGACACTCTGGCGGCAATCGCCAAGTACCACATCGCCGACCGCATCAGCTACATCTCCACCGGCGGCGGCGCCTTCCTCGAGTTTCTCGAAGGCAAGACGTTGCCGGCGATTGAGGTGCTGCAGGAGCGGGCGCGGTGGCGCGCGCTCCGGGAGGCGGCGGGCTTCCGGGTTCA
>JBIIZX010000350.1:0-4343 GCA_044346055.1 Burkholderiaceae bacterium
TGAGCGGGTGCTCGGTCAGATGGCCCAAGTGCCCCGAGACCACCCACACCGCCGCGATCACGCTCCCCACCGTCAGTCCAGCGAGCAGGTTCTCCCAGTGCCAGAACTCGCGCTTGAGCAAAGCAAAGGAACAGAGGCCGCCACCAACCAAGAGACCGAGCGCCCATTGCCAGTTCGATTTGGCCATGCCGGTAGCAGCCGCCGCCATCGAGGGCAGGTCCTGGCCGGAGGCAAGCTGCAAGTGAACGGGTTCGATCACGCTCACCCGAAACACGCCCAGTGCGCCACGCAGCGTGATGAACGCCGTGACGCCGAGCACGATGAACACCACGAGTGCCTTGAGGCTGCCCGCACCCAAGCGCACCAGTGTCTTGCTGCCGCAGCCGCCGGCCAGCACCATGCCAAAACCGAACAGCAGGCCGCCGATGATGTAGCCGAGGACGGTGAAGCGCGGCGCGGTGTAAAAGCTCTTGGACGAATCGATCACCCCGGTGGCAGCCAGCGCGTTGCTCGCGAGGATCGCCACGCCGATGGCCAGCAGCCATTGGCGCATGCGCGTCCAGTCACCGAAGTTGGCAATGTCGGCGACCGCGCCCATGGTGCAGAAATTGGTCTTGTGCAGCACAAAGCCGAACAGCAGCGTGAGGGCGAAGGTGGCCCAGAGCACGGTGGCGGTCAGGCCCGGCAGGGCGGCGGCGTCGATCGGTTGCATGGGAAATCGCGCGGGGCGTGCACGCGCTGGTCAAAGATGCAGTGATTGCAAGGCGCGCTGGTGCCAGGGCACGAGCGCAAGGCGGCGCAATGGTACCTGCCGCCCGCGGCTGCATTGGCGCGGCTGCATTGGCACGAAGACAGCCAGTGCCGCGCGTGCCGGCCTGACCGTGGTCAGCAGCTAGCGCAGCGCGGCCAGCCGTTCCTTGGCGACCTTGGCCGAGTCGCTGTCCGGGTAGTCCTTGACGATACGATCCAGCGTGGCCCGCGCGGCCGTGCGCTGGTTCATCTCCTGCTGGCTCGCGGCGATGTTGAGCAGCGCCTCGGGCGCGCGTGGTGTGTCGGCAAAGCGCTGCACCACCACCTGCTGCGAGGCGATCGCGTTGCGATAGTCCTTTTGCGCGTAGTAGGCGTTGCCGATCCAGTAATGGGCCGAGGGCACGTAGGCCGAGGCCGGGTGGCGCACCAAAAAGGTCTGCAGGCTGCGGATGGCGTCTGGAAACTGGCCGCTGCGAAACTGCACCAGCGCGGCGTCGTAGGCGGCCTGCTCGTCGCGCGCCACGGCGACCGACTTGCCGTCCACGCTGACGGGCTTCGGCTCCAGGTTCTTGAGGCGCGCATCCAGGTCCGAGTACAGATCCTTGTTGCGCTTTTGCAGATTGCTCACTTCATTGGTCAGCGTGTCGATCTGACCGCGCAGCTTGGCGATTTCCTGGCGCATCAGGTCGTTCTGGTTCACCAGCTCCAGTTGGCTGCGCTGTGCGGTCTCGACCTTGCGTGCCAGCGCATCGAGCGCGTCCTGTGCGCGTTTGTCGTTCTCGGCCACGCGCCCACGCAGCTCGAGAATGGCCTTGCGCGCCTCGTCGTCGCCGAAGATCGCCTGCGCCGGCCCGGTCAGCGCCAGGCCCAGCAGCAGCGCAAAGGCAAACGGCGCAAACCGCGCGGCTCCAAGGTTCAAACCTGCGTTCATCGCAAACCTCAAATGAAAACGGCGCTCCGGTGCACGGAGCGCCGTGACAACCGCTCTTGATGTGATGCGAGCTTACTTGTAAACGATATCGGCCCGTCGGTTCTGCGCCCACGACGCCTCGTCGCTGCCGGTGGCGCGCGGGCGCTCCTCGCCAAAGCTCACGGTCTCGACCTGCGCGTCGGCAACGCCCAGCAGCGTCAGCCGGCTCTTCACGGCATCGGCGCGCTTCTGGCCCAGCGCCAGGTTGTACTCGCGGCTGCCGCGCTCATCGGTGTTGCCCTCGATCACGATGCGGCGGTTCTTGTTGGCCACCAGAAAGCGACCATGCGCCTCGACGGTTGGCGTGAACTCGGCCTTGACCACGAACTCGTCAAAGTCGAAGAAGACGCTGCGCTTGGACAGCGGGCTTGCCGGGTCATTGAGCGGGTCGGCCGAGGGCGTGGGCTCCACGCGGGCAATGGCGCGCGGGTCCGCCGCCGGCGTGCCGGTGGTCGCCGGCGGCGCGCTCTTGTCGGTCACTGGTGCGGGCGGATCCTTGAGCGGCGTGCTGGCGCAGGCCGCCAGAAACAGGGCTGCCACGAGCGTGGACGCGAGCGGCAGGCGTCGAATGATCATGTTCATTGGTGTACTCCTTGCGTTACTTGATGAATGGTCCCCAGGTCGGCTCGCGCACGCTGCCGCTTGGGCCTGAGAGCCGCGTCCGTACGCGGCCGTCGATCGATGCACTGGCGAGAATTCCCCGGCCGCTGACCTCGGTTGCGTACAGCAGCAACCGGCCATTGGGGGCAAAGCTGGGGGACTCGTCGGCGCTTGTGTCGGTGATGGCAAGTTCCGCGCCGCTCGCAAGGTCAAAGGTGATGACCTGGAAGCGGCCGCCGCGGCGGCTTACGTAGGCGAGCAGCCGGCCATCAGGGCTGATGCGCGGGCTGACGTTGTAGTCGCCATTGAAGGTGACGCGCGTCACGCCCGAGCCGTCGGGCGCCATGCGGTAGATCTGCGGGCCGCCGCCACGGTCAGAGGTGAAGTAGATGAAACGACCATCGGGCGACCACACGGGCTCGGTATCGATCGCACTCGAGTTGGTGAGGCGACGCGGCGTGGAAGCGCCTTCGGCGGCAACCAGGTAGATCTGCTGCAGGCCATTGAGGCTCAGTGCCACCGCCAGCAGCTTGCCGTCGGGCGACCACGCCGGCGCACTGTTGCTGCCCCGAAAATTGGCCACCGTGCGGCGTTGCCCGGTGGTGAGCGTGTGCGCATAGACCACGGGCTTGCCGGTCTCGAACGACACGTAGGCGAGCTGGCTGCCGTCGAACGACCAGGCCGGCGACATGATCGGCTCGCGCGAGCGCAGCGCCGTTTGCGGATTGCCGCCGTCGGCATCGGCCACCTGCAGCTCGTATGCGTTGCGTCCCAGCTGCACCACGTAGGCAATGCGCGTGGCAAACACGCCGCGCTCGCCGGTGAGCTTCTCGTAGATGCGGTCGGAGATGCGATGCGCGTTCAGGCGCAGCTCGGCCGCGCTGCTGGTGTAGGACAGCCCGTCGAGCTGGGTCTGCTTGACGGTGTCGTACAGGCGAAAGCGCAGGTCGTAGCGGCCGTCGGCCAGGCGGCTGGCCGAGCCCACCACCAGCGCATCGGCGCCGCGGCTCTTCCACTGCGGGTGGTCGATCGTTGCGTTCTCGGGCAGCGCAGCGCTGCCGGTGTCGACCATGCGAAACATGCCGGAGCGCTGCAAATTGGCGCGGATGATCTCGTCGACGTTCTCGGGCAGCGGCGCGGCGCCGGTGTCAAAGCGCGCTACCGCGATTGGAAACTGATTGGAGCCAACGCCGGTAATCTCGACGCGCAGTTGCGCGTGGGCGGGGGCGGCCAGCAGCGCGGCCAGCGCAAGCAACGCGGACAGCGACGCAGACTGCAACGACGCGTACAGCGCGCGCAGCGGGGCATGCCGGGGCCGGCGACACGCCGTCAGGGTCGTACCCGCTGCACGCAGTGTGTTTGATCGGTCCATCAACAGCATTCGCTTGAGTATAAAAATCGGGTGGCGGGGATCCGGCCGTGCAAGGCAGGCAGTCATCGCGCCTCGGCGGGATACATTCGGACGTCGATCGTTCGGTCGATGCTGCCATCGCGCTTGCGGGGAAACGGATCGCAGCGACGAATGGCCCGCTCGGCAGCGGCATCGTAATTGGCAAGTGCACTGGGCCGCAGCAGCCGCACGCCGGCCACAGAACCATCGGGCCACAGCTCGACGCGAAAATCCGCGTACACAGCAGCGCTCGTGCCCTCGGGCACGGCGAACGCGATGTGCGGGCGAATGCAGCCGATAACCCGCGCCGCGTAACCGGCATCGGCACCAGGCACCGTGCTGCCTGCGGCGGTTGTGCCGGCGGCTGCTGCGGGCTGCCCCTGCGCATTGGCCTGCGCCATGATGCGCTCAAGATCCGTGGGCGGCCGTGCCGGCGCTGGCGCCTCGGCCTTCTTCTCTTCTTTCCTCGGCTCCGCTTTCTTCGCTTCTTCCTTCTTCGGCTCTGCCTTCTTCGGCTCGGCCTTCTTTGCCTCTGCCTTCTTCTCCTCGGGCTTTGGCGGCGCCTTTTTCTGCTCGAGCGTGATGTCAGCGGGGCGCTCGGGCTCGGGGGCTGGCGGCGGGGGCGGAGGCAAC
>JBIIZX010000352.1:0-4337 GCA_044346055.1 Burkholderiaceae bacterium
GCGTGGTACGGCATCCGCATGGTGCGTGACATCAACAACACCTACTTGGAGCCGCTGGCCAACGTGTTCCCCGAGAACCGCAAGGGCGAGCTCGGTGATGTGGCCAAGACCAACTGTGCCACCTGCCACCAGGGTGCCTACAGGCCGCTGTTCGGTGCGTCGATGCTCAAGGACTATCCGGAGCTTGGCGCCAAACCTGCGCAACCGACGCAGGCCGCTGCAGTGCCCAGCGGCGTGCTGGCCAAGGTGCTGTTCGAGCTCAATCAGACCACGCTTCCAGCAGATGCCAAGGCGGCAATCGAGCAGGTGGCGGTGCGCATGAAGGCCTTTCCCAACCTGAAGCTCGACATCTCGGGCTTTGCGGACAAGACTGGCCCGGCCGACAAGAACCTTCAGATCGCCAAGCTGCGTGCCTTTGCCGTGCGCGATGCGCTCAAGGCCAGCGGTGTTCCGGACGCGCAGGTGAACCTGAAGAAGCCCGAGTTCGTGATCGGGGATGCCAGCGGGAGCTCGCGTCGGGTCGACATCGTCGCCACGCCCTGAGCTTTTCCGGCGCACTATCCAGTGCGGCACGTGTCCTGAGATACGTGCCGCATTGTTGCTTCTTATGGGGCAGTCCACGCCATGCCTCTCGATCCCTTGCCTGACGTTCAAGCCGGTCCGCCGCAGATAGCAGCCACGACGGTGACCTTTGTCGTTCTGCTGGCGCAGATTCCGCCGACCCGCGCCCTCTGGCACATGCAGCGCTTCCTGCTCGGCCGCTTTGGCCTGCGCACTGTGCAGGGGCTGCGCTTTCACAAGATGCTGGGCAGCGGCTACGAGGGCGGCTTTGGCCTGCGGCCGAGCTTGACGCGCCACGGCGTGATGGCTTTCTTCGCTGATGACGACAGCGCACGCGCGTTTCTCGCCAGTGATTTTGTCGATGGCTATCGCCAGCGTGCCTCCGAGTTTTTCTACGCGGTGCTGACGCCGGTAACCAGCCGCGGCAGCTGGAGCCGGTTCTCGCCAGATCTGCCAGCGCAAGGCCCGTTGCCGCGAACGCTCTCAGCGGCTGCGCCGGTGGCAGCACTCACGCGCGGCTCGATCAATCTGCTGCGTGCGCCGCAGTTCTGGAGCAAGGCCGCACCCGCCCAGGCCGCCGTCGAGCACGCGCCCGGTTGCCGGCTTGCGGTGGGACTGGGCGAGGCCCCCTTGTTGCGCCAGGCCACCTTCAGCCTGTGGGACAGCGTGGCCGCGATGGACGCCTACGCCCGCCGCGGTGCCCACTTGGCAGCGATCCAGGCAACGCACCAGCACCAGCTCTTCACCGAATCGATGTTCGTGCGCTTTGTGCCGCGCGATGTGCAGGGCACCTGGAAGGGCCGGCGCTATGGCGCCGCCGCGGGCCAAAATGTTACGGACGCTGGAGCGGCGCGTGGCTGAGCGCCGGGATCATCATGTTGGAGCAGCGCGTGGCTGGGCGCGGTGCTCATCCTGTCGGAGACGCGCGTGGTTGAGCGTGGCGATCACCGTATCGAGGCCGCGCCTGGTTGAGCGTTGTGATCACCACATTGGGGTCGCGCGTGGTTGAGCGCGGCAATCAACATGCGGGGGCCGCGCGTGGTTGAGCGTGGCGATCATCACGTGGTGGTGGTTGGCGCAGGCATTGGTGGCCTCACCGCCGCGCTGCTGCTGGCCGCGCGCGGCCTGCGCGTCACGCTGGTGGAGCGCGCCGCCACACCGGGCGGCAAGATGCGCCACGTGCAGGTGGCCGGCCAATCGATCGACTCCGGTCCCACAGTCTTCACGTTGCGCTGGATTTTTGACCAGATCTTTGCGGCCGCAGGCACCTCCACCGAAGCCGAGCTTGAGCTGACGCAGCTCTCCGTGCTGGCGCGTCATCATTGGGACGGGCAGGATGCCTCGCTTGACCTCTTTGCCGATCACGCGCGCTCAGTCGATGCGATTGGCGCCTTTGCCGGCACTGACGAAGCACGCCGCTTCACCGGCTTTTGCAATGAAGCGCGCAGCCTGTATCGCACCCTCGAAGGCCCTTACATCCGCTCCGACCGGCCGACCGTGTTGCAGATGGTGAGCGATCTGGGCCCCCGCGGGTTGGCGTTGCTCGCCGGCCTGGGACCGTTCGCAACGCTGTGGTCGCGCCTTTCGCATCACTTTCGCGATCCGCGCCTGCAGCAGCTCTTTGGCCGCTACGCCACCTACTGCGGCGCCTCGCCGTGGTCCGCGCCCGCCACGCTGATGCTGGTGGCGCAAGTCGAGCTCGACGGCGTGTGGAGCGTCAAGGGCGGCATGCATGCGGTGGCGCAGCGGCTGGCGACGCTGGCGCAACTTCGGGGCGCGAGCATCCGCTATGGCACGCATGTCGATGAGATCGTGGTTCGCGAGGGCCGCGCCCGTGGCGTCAAGCTGCGCGACGCTGCCGGCCAGCCCGACTTCCTGCCCGCGGACTCGGTGGTCTTCAACGGCGACTCCGGCGCCTTGCCCGCCGGCTTGCTGGGCGACCAGATGCGGCCGGCGGCGCCGCGGATCGCAACCGATGCGCGCTCCCTCAGTGCCGTCACCTGGTCGATGGTGGCGCGCGCCGACGGCCAGGCGCTGGTGCCGCACAACGTGTTCTTTCAGTCTGACTTCAAGAGCGAGTTCGCCGACATTGCCGCCGGCCGCCTGCCGGCGCGCGGCACCGTGTACCTGAGTGCGCAGGATCGGGACGATGCGGGCCGCCTGCCGCCCGGCGTTGCAGGTGAACGGCTGCTTGCGCTGGTCAACGCCCCCGCCAGCGGGGATGCCCAGGGCGCCGCGCGCCAGGCCTTGGATGCTTTGGAGATCGAGTCATGCGAGCGGACCAGTTTCGCCCTGCTGCAGCGTTGCGGCCTGTCACTCACGCGGCAGGCGCAGGTGGTGACGACACCGCGCGAGTTTCATCGCTTGTTTCCGGGGACGGGCGGAGCGATCTACGGACGGGGCATCGCGGACCGCATGACCGGCGGCTGGATGACCTTGTTCAAGCGGCCGGGCGCGGCGAGCCCGGTGCCGGGGCTGTACCTGGCGGGGGGCAGCGTGCATCCGGGGCCGGGCGTGCCGATGGCGGCGATGAGCGGCCAGCTGGCGGCCGCGACGCTGCTGGCGCACCTCGATTCGCCCAGCCGGTCCCGCCGGGTGGTTATCTCTGGTGGTATGTCGACGCCTTCAGCCACGATCACCGGCACGGCCTGAGCATCATCGCCTTCGTCGGCAGCGTGTTCTCGCCGTACTACGCCTGGGCACGCCGCGGTGGGCGCATCGACACCGTCGATCCCGAGAATCACTGCGCGCTGAACGTCGCGCTGTACGGCGATGCGGGCAAGCGCTGGACCATGACCGAGCGCGCGCGCCGCCATATGCGGCGCAGTGAGCACGAGTTCGTGATCGGCCCGAGCGGCCTGGCCTGGGACGGCGATGGCCTGACCATCCATATCAACGAGCGCGGCATGCCGCTGCCGCATGCCGTGCGCGGCACGGTGCGCGTGCGGCCCACTGCACTGTCCACCTACAGCACGGCGCTGGATAACGGCGGTCGCCATCGCTGGGGCCCGCTGGCCGCGGTGGCCGATGTCGAGGTGGCGTTCGAGCGGCCGCGCATGCGCTGGCGCGGCCACGCCTACTTTGACAGCAACGAGGGCGACGAGCCGATTGATCGTCCGTTCATTGAATGGGACTGGGCGCGCGCCCCGCTGGCCGATGGCCGCACCGCTGTCGTCTACGACGTGCGCCAGAAGTCCGACACCCCCACCGGCCGCGACCGCGTGCTGGCACTGCGCTTTGCGCCCGACGGCAGCGTCAGCGACTTTGACCCGCCGCCGCGCCGCCCGCTGCCTGCCACTCGCTGGCGCATGCACCCGTCCATGCGCAGCGACGCTGATGCGCCCCTGGTGCGTCGCCAGGTGCTCGAGGACACGCCGTTTTATGCGCGTGCACTGCTGCAGGCGCAACTCGCAGGCGAGCCGGTGCTGGCGATGCACGAGACGCTGGATGTGCGACGGCTGACGATGCCCGTCGTGCAGTCGCTCCTGCCGTGGCGCATGCCGCGGCGAAGCTAGGGACACCCGGTCAATGTCCGAGAACTGGCCTATCGTGCTGATCGAAGGAATCGTCGTCTTCGGTGGTGCGCTTGCGTTTGCCTGGTGGCAGTTGCGGGATATCAAGCGCGACCAGCGGCGCGTGGCCGAGAAGAAGGCCGAGGCTGACGTCGAGGCGAGCGGCAGCGGCGGCACGGGGCCAACCGAGCTCTAGCCCGGATATTTCACCAGTATGAGGTCAGCGGCCACGTGCTTACGCGCGTTGTCAGAGGAGAACGAGGC
>JBIIZX010000353.1:0-4315 GCA_044346055.1 Burkholderiaceae bacterium
ATCAATGCACCGGTTACACCATCAGAAACGCCCAAATGGCACGGTCACTTGCTCCACCAGGCCCATACAACAGTGACTGGTGAAACATCCGGGCTAGAGCGGCTGCAGCAGCGACGGATCCGGCCGCTCCAGCCACGCCGTCACCTCATCGGCAAAGCGCTCGCACTCGCTGATTGCGCGCCGCCAGTCGCGCTCGCGGCCGGCATGATCGAGGCCGTAGCGGTAAAAGTCCTGCCGGTCCGGCAGCTTCTTGTTGGGCAGCCGCCCGAGAAACGATGGCGACGGCGCCACCAGCAGCATGTTGGTGAGCCAGGCATCGCCGCTGGAGCGGCGCCGCCACGGCAAGAACTTGTCGAGCCAGCCCGGCGTCACATACGGCACGAAGTGCGGGTAGAGCACCAGCTTGGCGGCGGCGTGCCGCTCGCTGTGCGCGGCAGCGTGATACGGCAGCAGCAGGTGATAGTCGACCAGTCCGCCGTCCCAGTAGTCGCCGCGCGGCGCACCCGCCGGATTGCGCACCGGGTCACACACCAGCGGAATGGAGCCGGAGGCGAGCAGGGCGTCTTCGGCGTTCGCGCGCGTCAGTGGCACGCAGGTGAGGCCAAAGGGATCGAAGGCCCCTTGCTCGGTGTGGAGGACATGCGGTGCACCGTGCGTGAAGACGACACGCTCCATGTGCGCCGCCAGGCGTACGCGTGACACCGTGTTGGCCAGTGCCGCACGTGCAAACGCGGCACGCGATGCATCGCCCTGCAGCACGCCGCGCGCGCGCGTGGTGAGCACCAGCACGCTGGTCGACTCACGCAGCGCCGGCCAGCCGGACTCGCCAAGCACCGCGCGCGCCAGCTTGCGGCACTCGTCGCTGACTTCCCTGCTCGTCGGCTTGCGGTTGTAGCGCTGCGCCACATAGCCATCGGACAGTCGCTGCAGTGCCGCGTCCGCGTTCACCTGCGCCGCGCAGAACATGCGCCACGCGCCGATTGAAGCGCCGATGAGATCGAGCGGCACCTCGCGCAGCCAGCCGCCTTCACCAAAGAGTCGCTTATCAAGCGGGATCAGCGCCAGCCCCTTTGGCCCGCCTGCTGCGGCAGGAACGCAGCCGATGTCGGTCGGCTTCAGCCCCTCGCGCAGTACATGCGCGGCGGCGTGCGGGCCGGCGAGGAGGGTGAAGGAAGGCATGTTCGGATTCGGGATTGAGGATTCGGGATTCAGGGATGAGCAAGAACGGGCACGAGCACCGACAGCGCAACACGCGAGGATGACCAGGCAAGAGTGCAAACGCCGCCCCGTCTTGCTTTGCCCCGAATCCCGATTCCTGAGTCCCGAATCCTATGTTGAGTGCAACTTCAGCATCGCTCGCTCGAACTGCCCTTCGACCAGCGCGGGCACGCAGTCGAGCGCGCGGCCCATGGCGTCGTCGATCGCCTGCTGGTGCTCGCGGCCCGGCGGATGCAGGACGAAGTCCGCGACCTCCTGGGTGAAGCCGAGGCTGCGCGGGTGGCCGACGCCAAAGCGCAGGCGCCAGAACTCCGGCGTGGAGAGCTTGGCGTGGATGTCCTTCACGCCGTTGTTGCCCGCAGCACCGCCGCCGCACTTCATCTTGACTGTGCCTGGCGGCAGGTCGACTTCGTCGTGCGCCACCAGGATCTGGTCGGGCAGGATCTTGTAGTACAAGGCGAGCGCCACAACGGCGTTGCCGCTGCGGTTGTAGTAGGTGGAGGGCTTGAGCAGCCACAGTTCGCGAGCGCCCGCATGGCCGCCACCGCGCACGCGCGCCACCTCGCCGTGGAACTTGCGCTCGTGCGAGAACTGCGCGCCGGCCTTGCGCGCCACCAGGTCCGCGAACCAGAAGCCGGTGTTGTGCCGCGTGGCCCCGTACTCAGCCCCGATGTTGCCGAGGCCGACGATCAGACGGATGGCACGCGCGTCGGCAGTCATGGTGGGCAGGTGGTGGAGCGAGGCCGCGCATTCTGCCCGAGGCGCCGGTGGCCCTTTTTGCCGCCCTCTGCGGCCGGCGCAACAAGGGCCTGAGCGATGCTGCCTGGTGCTCCTCAATGCGGTCCTGCTGCCCAATGGTGTCCCGCTGCCCAGCGCTGCCTAATCTGGCGTAAGGTTGTCGGGCAGCCTCCGTTACCCGCCGTTCGCCGTCGGCACGACTTCTCACTCATTCCATGAATCACGACCACGATCACGACGATGACGATCACCATCACGACCACGAGCACAGCGAGCTGTCGCCCATGGAGCTGCGTGTGCGCGCGCTGCAGACCGTGCTGACCGAGAAGGGCTACGTCGATCCGGCCGCGCTCGACGAAGTGGTCGAAACCTACGAGACGCGCATCGGACCGCGCAATGGCGCCAAGGTGGTGGCACGCGCGTGGAGCGACGGGCAGTTCAGGGACTGGCTGCTGCAGGATGCCACCGGGGCCATCGCCTCGCTTGGCTTCACCGGCCGCCAGGGCGAGCACATGGTCGCGGTGGAGAACACCCCGCAGCGGCACAACATGGTGGTGTGCACGTTGTGCAGCTGCTATCCGCTGCCGGTGCTGGGGCTGCCGCCCGTCTGGTACAAGAGCGCGCCGTATCGGGCCCGCGCGGTGCGCGAGCCGCGCGCCGTGCTCGCCGAGTTTGGCGTCACGCTGCCTGCCGACACCGAGGTGCGCGTGTGGGACTCAACCGCCGAGGTGCGCTATCTCGTGCTGCCGATGCGGCCGGCCGGCACCGATGGCATGAGCGAAGCGCAGCTGGCCGAGCTCGTCACGCGCGACTCGATGATCGGCACCGGCTTGCCCGAGTCGCCACTGGCGCGCGCGTAATGACCACCGCGACCTACGTGACTTACGCCGACCTTGGCGGCCAGCGCGGCTTCGGCCGTGTCGTCGAGCCCGGCTATGACGGCACCGAGCCCGTGTTTCACGCACCATGGGAAGCCACCGCACTGGCGCTCACGGTGACCATGGGCGCCAGTGGCGAATGGAACATCGACATCAGTCGCAGCGCGCGTGAGCAGCTGCCGGGCTACGTGGCGCTGTCGTACTACGAGAAGTGGCTCGGCGGCCTGCTTCGGCTGCTGCAGGAGCGTGCGCTGGTAGGGGAGGATGAACTGGCCGCCGGCCATGCGCTGCGCACCTCGCGGCCGGTCATGCGTGTGCTGTGCGCGGCTGATGTCACCCCAGTGCTGACCAAAGGATCGGCGGCCGAGCGAAAGCGCGACGGCGCGCCACGCTTCGCGGTGGGCGATCGGGTGCGAACGATCGATCGCGTCGCCAACCACCACACCCGCATGCCGGGCTACGCCCGCGGCAAGGTTGGGCGCGTGGCGGCACTGCACGGCGCGCACGTCTTTGCCGACAGCAACGCACAAGGGCTGGGCGAAGCACCGCAATGGCTTTACGCGGTTCAGTTCGATGCGGCAACGCTGTGGCCGGACGCCGTCGGCCCACACGTCGTCTCGATCGACGCCTGGGAGCCCTATCTGGAGCACTGCGTGGAGCCCGCATGAGCACACCCACTCGCACTGCGCCGACCGGCCTGCTCCCAGGCCAGCCGCAAGCCGAAGGCGCACCGGTCTTTGCCGAGGCCTGGCAGGCACAAGCTTTCGCCATGACGCACGCGCTTCATGCGCGCGGCGTATTCACCTGGCCGGAATGGGCGGCGACACTGACACAGGAAATCAAGGCCGCGCAGGCCGCCGGCGATCCAGATCTCGGCGACACCTACCACCACCACTGGCTGGCCGCGCTCGAGCGGCTGGTGACCGAGAAGGGTGTCGCTGCGCGCCAAGCGCTGCACGCCACCCGCGACGCATGGGCGCATGCCGCTGCACGCACACCGCACGGGCAGCCGGTTGAACTGCGGCCGTCGGACTTTGGCGGGCGGGCATAAGGCGGACCGGGCGCTGTTGCAATGTAGTTGCATCCGCCACGCTGTCCGCGGCGGAACATGCGCCAAAGAAAAAGCCCGCGCGACTTGCGTCTGCGCGGGCTTTGTTCCTGAACCGACGGCGGATTACTTCTTCTTGTCGCCGCCTTTGTCGCCACCTTTGCCAGCCGGCGCAGGCGCGGCCGCAGGCGGGGCTTTCTGGGCAGTGGCAGGAACTTCGGCCGCAGCTGCCGGCGCGGCCGTGGTGTCTTCTTCGGCCAGCGCACTCCGCACGTTGACGGTCACCACGGTCGGGTTGGCCTTGCCGCGCAGCACGGGTTTGACGCCGGCGGGCATCAAGATGTCCGAGACCTTGAGCACGTCATTGGGCTTCAGGCCCGACAGGTCCACCTCGATGAACTCGGGCAGATCCTTGGGCAGGCAGGACACGTCG
>JBIIZX010000354.1:0-4311 GCA_044346055.1 Burkholderiaceae bacterium
CCTCCACTGTCAGGCGGCGGAACACAGAAGCTTCCTGCGGCAGGTACGACAGGCCCATGCGCGCGCGCCGGTGGATCGGCAGGTGGGTGATGTCATTGCGATCAAGCTCGATGCGGCCATCGTCCAGCGGCACCAGGCCCACCACCATGTAGAAACACGTGGTCTTGCCCGCGCCGTTGGGGCCAAGCAGGCCCACCACCTCGCCGGCCTCCACGCCAAGCGACACATCGCGCACCACGACCCGGCTGCCATAGCGCTTTTGCAGGTGTTCGACCTGCAACTTGCTGCGGCCGGCCGCGGCCGGCGTCGGGGGCTGCAGTGCTGTGGTGGACTGGTCGTTCGGCACGGTCACTTCTTTGCGTCGAGTTGCGTGGCGGGCTTCAGCGGCGCCGGCGTGGGCTTGCTGCCCGGTGCGGCGGGAGTTGCGGGCGCATCGCGCGGTGCCAGGATCAGGCGCACCCGCCCGTCGCCGCCTTGCTCCTTGCCCCCGTCCATGTTCGATTGCCCCGTCAGCGTGTTGTAGGTGATGAGCTTGCCCACGACCTCATCGCGCTGCTGCTCGTTTTCCAGTCGTTTCAACAGTGCGCGCTCGATGAAGCGCACGTCCTCGGTCCGCTCGTCGTACTCGATACGCTCTGCGTAGCCCTCGATCCACTCCTCGACGCCCGGCTTGGCACCGTCGCGACGCTGGCGAAAGCTGGCGCGCTGCCCGGTGGAGGCAATCACAACTGCCTTCCGGTATCCCTCGGGATCCTGGCGCACTTCCATCCGCTCACCAGCGACCCGCAGCGTCCCGCGCACCAGTACCACGTTGCCGGTGCACACCGTCACCTGCTTCAGCTCGTCCGAGGTGCACTTGTCGCCCTCGATCAGCGTGGGCTTGTTGCGATCGGCGCGCTCGGCCAGAGCGACCGGCGCCAGCGCAGACAAGGCCAGCGCTGCCAGCAACGCGAGCGCCGCTGGCAGGAGTCGAGGAAGGCGTGGCGGCATGATGCAGGTCCTTTCTATTTCACTGTGTGGGGGAATCGTTGCAGTGCTCGGGCTCACTGCGGCGCCGGGGCCGGCAGGTTGATCTTCACGCTGCCCTCGAACTGTGCGGTGCGCGCGATGTTGTCGACCGCCATGCCATGCTGCGCGCTGATGGTCTGCCCGCCACGCTGGACCAGCACTGGCTGATCGGTTGAATACTTGTCCTCATCGGGCAGCGCAAGCAGGTAAGGCGTGTCCACGCGCATGGCGGGCATGGTGCCAGCGGCAGTGCGCGTGAGCACCACGTCGCCGTGCAGATGCACCTTCTCGCCGGTGTTCTCGATGCGCCCGCGCTCGGCCCGCACCTCCACCTGCGGCTGGTCCGGGCGCAGGCTCACCAGGCGCGGCGAGCTCAGCTCCACGTCGTCGGTCTCGCCAAAGTGCACCAGCTTGTCGGCGAACAACTTGTATTTGGCGCGACCCTGCGGATCGAACTGCGTGATCACCAGCTTCTCGGTCTCGAAGTCCGGCGAGTTGGGTCGCGCGATGTTGACGTTGGGCGGCACCCGCAGCGAGCGCGCATACCAGTAGCTGGTTGCCGTGACCGAGCTCAGCAGCACGATGGCGATGAGGAGGGTGAGCTTATCTTTCATCATTCGCTCGCGATGTACGCAGGCGATTGCACTTGCGATGTACGCGACCCTGCGGGTCGCACGTGCATCGCAAGTGATTGGTCAGTGCGTCGCGCTCCGGAGCGGCCGCGCGCGCGACGCAACTTCAACTGCAAGGGGTTGCGCCGCGCGCAGCGCGACCTGCGCGGCATCGCTGCAGGACGGGCTGCCGTGCCAAGCGCAATCCGCAATCCGCAACGCTCAATCCGCGCGCCCATGGCGCGGGCCGAATCCAGAATCCCGAATCCCGAATCCGTCGCCTCAAGCATGCGACCGCCCGTCCGTGTGCCTGGCCAGCAGTTCGTCGTACTTGCCCTGGGCGCGGACGATCAGTTCGGCGAGTTCGCGCACCGCGCCGCGGCCGCCGGGTGCCGTGCTGACCCAATGGGCAAGCGCCTTGCACTCGGCGCAGGCATCCGCAACGGTGGCGGCCAAGCGCGCGCGCTTGAGCACGGGCAGATCGGGCCAGTCGTCGCCCATGTAGCCGCACTGCTCGGGGTGCAGGCCGGTGTCGGCCAGCAGCTGCTCGAAGCCCGCCAGCTTGTCGCGCTGGCCCTGCCGCACGAGCTCGATGCCGAGTTCCTTGGCACGCTGCACCACGATCTCGCTGCTGCGCGCAGTCAACAGCGCCACCGTGAGTCCCGCCTCGCGCAACAGCTTGATGCCATGGCCGTCGCGCACATCGAACGCCTTGGTCACTTCGCCTTGCGCGCCGATATAAAGCCGCCCGTCGGTCAGCACTCCGTCGACATCGAACACCATCATGCGCAGCCGCGCGGCCCGTTCTGCGGGTGTCATGTCCGAGCCTCTTTCGGTGCGCGCATCAGATCACCTTCGCGGCCATCAGGTCCTGCACATGCAGCGCGCCCACCAGATGGCGCGCGGCATTGACCACCAGGAGCTGGTTACGGTGCCGCGCATCGAGCAACTGGGCGGCCTCGGCGGCCAGCGCCTCGGGGCCGATGGTCAGCGGCTGGCGGTTGAACACATCGGCCAGCGCCAGGCTGCGGATGTCGCCGGCGCGCTCCAGCAGCTTGCGCAAGTCGCCATCGGTGAAGATGCCGGCAAGCCGGCCGTCGGCCTCGACCACCGCGGTCATGCTCATCTGCTTGTCGGAAATCTCGTGCACCGCTTGCATCACCGTGGCCGTCACGGGGACCGCCGGCACCCGCGCGTCGACGCGCATCACATCGGCCACGCGCAGCAGCAGTCGCCGGCCGAGCGCGCCGCCGGGGTGCGAGCGGGCAAAGTCCTCGGGCCCGAAGCCGCGCGCGTCCAGACAGGCAATGGCAAGCGCATCACCGAGCGCCAGCATGGCGGTGGTCGAGGAGGTCGGCGCCAGGTTAAGCGGACAGGCTTCCTTGTCCACATGCACGTCCAGGTGCACATCGGCGTGGCGCCCGAGCGAGGACTGTGGGTAGCCGGTCATCGCGACCAGCGGCGTGCCCTCGCGCTTGATGAAGGGCACGACGGTCAGCAGCTCCGAGGTCTCGCCCGAGTACGACATGGCAATGAAGATATCGTCGCGCGTGACCATGCCCAAATCGCCGTGCGCTGCTTCGGCTGCGTGCACGAACAGCGACGGCGTGCCGGTGGAAGCCAGGGTGGCGGCGATCTTGCGGCCGATGTGGCCGCTCTTGCCCAAGCCGCCCACCACCACGCGGCCGCGACAGGCGAGCAGCAGGTCGACAGCGCGCAGGAAGTTGGCGTCGAGCCGCTCTGCCAGCTGCGCCACCGCCTGCGACTCGATCGCGAGCACCTGGCGTGCGAGGGCCAGTGCCGAGGCTGCTGCAGCGGGCGCGGAAGGTTCGGTTTTCGCGGAGTAGGTCATGGCAAGGTTCTCGGCGCCGCAGCTGTGCAGCGCTGTATCGGCACAAACGCGGCGCGTAAGCGGCACGATCGTGAAAACGACGATCGACCGGCTGCGACTCGTGGAACGGACGATGATACTCTCGCACTCTGGTGCTGGCACAAACCTTGCATTGCTGGCCGCCTTCATTTGGCGATCGGGGCTCTGCCCGCCCTCCCATACAACGATTAGACGGGGTCCGCCGGGATGGCGCTCGAACTCACGCTGCTTCTGCTCGCGGCCTCAGTGCTGGGCGTGGTGGCTTTTCGCCTGCTCAACCTGCCGCCGATGCTGGGCTATCTGGTGGTCGGCATCGTCATCGGCCCGCACGCCCTGAGCATCGTGCCGGATACCAAGGAGGCACGCTACCTGGCCGAATTTGGCGTCGTGTTCCTGATGTTCTCCATCGGCCTGGAGTTCTCGTTGCCCAAGTTGCGCAGCATGCGGCGCATCGTGCTGGGCCTGGGCATGGCGCAGGTCGTGCTCACCATCGGCGCCACCATGGCACTGGGCTGGGTGCTGCACACGTTCTTCTCGCAGTACTTCGGAATCACGCTGGCCGGCGCCTTCGCGCTCGGCGGCGCGCTCGCCATGTCGTCCACCGCGATCGTGCTGAAGCTCCTCACCGAGCGGCTCGAACTGGAAAGCGAGCATGGCCGCCGCATCGTTGGCGTGCTGCTGTTCCAGGATTTGGCCGTGGTGCCGCTGCTGGTGATCGTGCCGGCGCTGGCCAACCAGCCGGAGAACCTGCCCACCGCACTCGGCTGGGCGCTGGTCAAGGCCACCCTCATCCTCGGTCTGCTGCTGCTTGGCGGCCAGTGG
>JBIIZX010000355.1:0-4303 GCA_044346055.1 Burkholderiaceae bacterium
GCACGTGCGATCGGCGCAGCCGATCGCGTACACGCAAAGCGCCTAAAAGTATCCCTCCCGCTTCCTGCGCTCCATCGACGCTTCGCTCGTCTGGTCGTCCATGCGGGTGGCACCGCGCTCGGTGATCTCGGCGCCGGCCGTCTCGGCGATGATGGCCTCCAGCGTCACTGCATCGCTCGCCACCGGGCAGGTGCAGCTGATGTCACCCACCGTGCGAAAGCGCACGCTGACCGTTTCGACGGTCTCACCGGCGCGCGGCGGCGTGATCGGCGTCACGGGCACGAGGAGACCACGACGGCGCACCACCTCGCGCTGGTGCGCGAGGTACAGCGACGGCAGCGGCAGGCGCTCACGAGCGATGTACTGCCACACATCGAGCTCAGTCCAGTTGGAGATCGGGAACACGCGCATGTGCTCGCCCGGATGCACCTTGGCGTTGTAGAGGTCCCACAACTCCGGCCGCTGGTTCTTCGGGTCCCATTGGCCAAAGCTGTCGCGAAAGCTGAACACGCGCTCCTTGGCGCGCGCCTTTTCCTCGTCGCGACGGGCGCCGCCGATCAGCGCGTCAAAGCCGAGCTCCTCGATCGCCTCGAGCAGCGTCACGGACTGCGCGGCATTGCGCGAGTCGGCCTCGTCGCGCAGCGTCACGGTGCCACGGCGCAGCGAGTCCTCCACCGAGCGCACGATCAAGGTCTCGCCCAATGCCGCCGCCTGCTGATCGCGAAAGGCGATGACCTCTGGAAAGTTGTGGCCGGTATCGATATGCAGCAGCGGAAACGGCAGCCGGTTGGGGCGAAACGCCTTTTCAGCCAGCCGCAGCACCACGCAGCTGTCCTTGCCACCGGAGAAAAGCAAGGCAGGGCGACTCGACTGCGCTGCGACTTCGCGCAGGATGTAGATCGCCTCAGACTCCAGCCACTGTAGGTGGTCCAGGCGGGCAGCGGTAAGTGGCGGTGCTTGCTCGTTGGACTGCGCAGCATTGGCGAGAACGGCCGCCATCAGCCTTTCTCCTCGGCCAACACAACGGCCTTTGCCACATGCAGGCCGCACTCCTTGCTGCTCGCTGCTTCCCACCACCAACGCCCGGCGCGCAGGTCTTCGCCGGCGCGGATCGGGCGCGTGCACGGCCCGCAACCGATCGATGGATAGCCCTGGGCATGCAGCGCATTGACCGGCAGCGCATGGCGGTCGACGTAGTGCCACACGTCGTCGTCGGACCAGGCGGCCAGCGGATTGAACTTGGCGATGCCGCGCGCGGCGTCAACCTCCTCGACCTGCAACTGGGCGCGCTCCGGGCCGTGCGCGCGGCGTTGCCCCGTCAACCAGGCGTCGCGACCCGCCAGTGCACGCTCCAGCGGCTCGACCTTGCGCAGACGGCAGCAGGCGTGCCGCACCTCGACGCTGTCATAGAAGCCAAAGCTGCCATAGGCGCTTACGTGCTCCTGCACCGCCTGCGCATCGGGCACGACAACGTCGATATGCACTCCCAGCCTTGCTTGCGCCGCCTCGCGCACCTCCAGTGTTTCGCGGTGCAGGCGGCCGGTGTCGATAATGAAAACGTCAATCGCGGACGTTCGTCCTGACGCATCCGCTGCCCCACTCGCATTGGCTAACGCAATGGCATGCGTCAGGACCATATCCTCTGCGCTCAGGCTCGATGCAAGCGCCGCACGCTCGAAGCGCCGGCCGATGGCGGCAATGCAGTCCTCCAATTGCGCCACGCGCGCGTCAAACCCTGCGGGCGCCTCGATCGGCCCGGGCCGTTGCCACAGAACTGCGGCCATCAGCGCACCTCGACGCTGCGCCCGCGGCGGAACGCTGGCAACGGTTGATCGAACGCACCCTGATAGGTAGCGGAGTAGCGGTGCAAGGCAGCGCGCGCATCGCCCTCGCTCTGGTCTGCCCGCAAGGCAAATGAGCTGAAGCCCACGCGCTTGAGCATGAAGAGCTGGTCGATCAGCACCTCGCCGATTGCACGCAGATCACCTGCATAGCCGTGTCGGCGCAGCAGATGCGCAATCGAGTAGCCGCGGCCGTCGGCAAGCTTTGGAAACTGCACCGCGACGAGCGGCACGCCCGCCAGGTGCGGCACCAGCGCGGCCGGGTCATCGGTGGGTGCCAACCAAACGCCATGCGCTGCTGCCTGCGGCTGCGACACGTACACCTGCAGCGGCAGCAGCACGGCTTCCGTGTCGGCAACCTCCTTGTCGGCGCACTCGAGCGAACTCGCCACGGGCCAGTGGTCGTCGGTGAAGATGCCGTCGCGCGTGAGCACGCGCGACGGCGTTGTCGGCTGCGCCTGCAGCACTGGATCAGCCTGCACTGCTGTTTGCGTGCTTGTCACGTCAGCTTGCATCACGTCAGCTCGTGCTGGTGCTTGCGCTGCTCGGCCGTCACACCGGCGTTGACGCCCGTGGCCTCGCGTGCAGCGCGTTGTGCGGGCACGATGTGCCGGTAAACGTTCTCCTTGAACGGCGTCGGCCCCAAGCGCTCCACCGTGTCGATGAAACGCTCGTCGCCGTGGCGCAGCGCGACGAAGGTCTCGATCAGCCGCTGCACGACATCGGACACCTGCTCCTGCGCGAACGACGGGCCGATGATGCGGCCGATCGCATTGCGCCCGCCGCCGGCCGCGGACCCATCGGCGCCGCCGATGGAGATCTGGTACCACTCGTCGCCATCCTTGTCGACGCCGAGGATGCCGATGTGCCCCACGTGATGGTGGCCGCAGGAGTTCATGCAGCCCGAGATGTTGACGTTGATCTCACCGAGGTCATGCAGGTAGTCGAGATCGTCAAAGCGCGCCTGGATGGCCTGCGCCAACGGGATCGACTTGGCATTGGCAAGCGAACAGAAGTCGCCGCCGGGGCAGGCGATGATGTCAGTGAGCAGGCCGATGTTGGGCGTGGCCAGCCCTGCCGCCCGCGCCTCGCGCCAGAGCGCGAGCAACTGGTCCACCCGCACGTCCGGCAGGATCAGGTTCTGCTCGTGCGACACGCGCACCTGGCCAAAGCCGTAGCGTTCCGACAGATCCGCCACCAGATCGAGCTGCTGGTCGGAGATATCGCCCGGCGCCACGCCGGTGGGCTTGAGCGACAGCACCACGGCGCGATAGCCCGGCACGCGATGCGGCTTGGCGCTGCGCGCGATCCAGCGCTTGAACGCGGGTGCGTCATCGGGCTCGACGACAGAAGACAGTTCCTCAAGTGACGCTGGCTCGGCAGCTGGCGCGTAGGCCGGTGCCGCAAAGTGCGCCTGCACGCGCGCCAGCTCGGCCTCGGTCACCGTGGCTGGCCCATCGATGATCCGGGCAAAGTCCGCCTCGACCTGCCGTGCAAACTCTTCAATTCCCAGTGCCCGCACCAGGATCTTGATGCGCGCCTTGAAGATGTTGTCGCGCCGACCATGCAGGTTGTAGACGCGCAGGATCGATTCGATGTAGCCGAGGAAATGCTGCCAGGGAAGGAACTCGCGGATCACGCTGCCAATGATTGGCGTGCGGCCCATGCCACCGCCCACCAGCACGCGAAAACCCAGCTCGCCGCTGGGCGCCTTCACAAGATGCAGGCCAATGTCGTGAAACGCCACCGCCGCCCGGTCCTCGCGCGCGCCGTTAATGGCGATCTTGAACTTGCGCGGCAGCCAGTTGAACTCGGGATGGAACGTGGACCACTGCCGCAGGATCTCGGCGAACGCACGCGGATCCACCATTTCGTCGGCGGCAATGCCGGCAAACTCGTCGCTGGTGATGTTGCGCACGCAGTTGCCGCTGGTCTGGATGGCGTGCATCTCCACCTCGGCCAGCTCGGCGAGGATGTCCGCCGTCTCTTCCAGCTTGACCCAGTTGAACTGGATGTTCTGCCGGGTTGTGAAGTGGCCATAGCCGCGGTCGTAGCGGCGCGCGATATGCGCGAGCTTGCGCAGTTGCGCGGCCGACAGCAGCCCGTAGGGAACGGCGACGCGCAGCATGGGCGCGTAGCGCTGGATGTAAAGGCCGTTGCGAAGGCGCAGCGGGCGGAACTCGTCCTCCGACAGCGTGCCTGCAAGGTGGCGGCGCAACTGGTCGCGGTATTCCGCAACGCGCTCGGCCACGAGCGTGCGGTCCAGGGTGTCATAGCGATACATGGAGGGCGCACTTTAGAAGCGCGCGCCCTGCCTTCTTCCTACTATTTGAGCTGTGCTTATTCCACGAGGCGCATAAGCCCGGCGCGCGATTCGCCGTGCGATGAACTGGGCCTGAGAGCGAGGCGACCTGGCGAGACGGGCTTCATGCGCGCCGCTGCAATGCATGTGAAAGAAAGTT
>JBIIZX010000024.1:0-14296 GCA_044346055.1 Burkholderiaceae bacterium
GCATCAATGCACCGGTTACACCATCAGAAACGCCCAAATGGCACGGTCACTTGCTCCACCAGGCCCATACAACAGTGACTGGTGAAACATCCGGGCTAGGGCAAACACTGCGCAGAGCACCGCACCACCGCGGGCTATCCTCGACCGACAACAAGCAAGGGTGCGCTGCCGCTCGTCCGGCGCGCCCGCCACGCCATCCCACGCAGGAGACCCATGTCGTTCCCGCTCACGCTGCGCGCCGCCCTGGCGCTGCTGGCCGCCACGTTGTCGCTGCCGTATTCGGCTGCCACCGCGCAGGAGTTCACGCTCAAGGTCGCGCACTTTCTGCCGACGGGCTCGACCAATCACGCCAAACTGATTGCGCCGTGGTGCGAAAAGATCGCCAAGGAGTCCAACCAGCGGCTCAAATGCCAGATCTATCCGTCGATGCAATTGGGCGGCACGCCGCCGCAGCTCTTTGACCAGGCGCGCGATGGCGTGGCCGACGTCGTGTGGACGCTGCCCGGCTACAACGCTGGCCGCTTTCCGATCATGGAGGTGTTCGAACTGCCGTTCATGATCAGCACGGCGGAGTCAGCGTCGAAGGCGGCCTGGGAGTTCTACGAAAAGCACGCGCTCAAGGAGTTTGACGCGGTCAAGCCGCTGGCCATCCACGTGCACGACACCGGCGTCATTCACACCCGCGACCGGCCCATCCGCACGCTCGAGGACTTCAAGGGCATGAAGCTGCGCGCGCCCACGCGCATGACCAACCGCATGCTGGCCGCCTTCGGTGCCACGCCGGTGGCGATGCCGGTACCGGCGCTGGCCGATGCGTTGTCCAAGGGCGTGATTGATGGCGCCGTCATCCCCTGGGAAGTGGTGCCCTCCGTCAAGGTGCACGAGATGGTGAAGTTCCACGCCGAGACCGATCCCGCGATGCCGGCGCTCTACACCGCCGTGTTTCTCTTCGCGATGAACAAGGCGACTTACGAGAAGCTGCCGCCGGAGCTGAAGAAGGTGATCGACGCGAACAGTGGGCTGGAGCTGTCTGGCCGCGCTGGCGCGATCTGGGACGCCTCGGCGCCGGCCGCGCGAAAGTTGGCACTCGATCGCGGCAACCAGATCAACGTCATCCCGGCCACCGAGCTCACGCGTTGGGACCGCACCTCGCGTGGCCTGTACGGCCAATGGATCGCCGACATGAACAATCGCGGCCTCAATGGCAACCAGATGATGAGCGACGCGCGCGCGCTGCTGGTCAAGCATCAGGGCAAGGGCGGATTGTCCGGCGTGGATGTGCCGCAGACGGATGCGGGCAAAGGCAGCGCCAAGGTTGAAGCCAAGGGCGAAGCAAGGAAAGCCGAGCCGCGCAAGTGATGGACTAGCCATGCGCTCGCCAACCTTGATCTCCACGCGCCTGGCCGGCGCCATGTATCTCGCGATCATCGGCCTGGGCCTCTTTGGCGAAGCCGCTGTGCGCGGTTCGCTCGTCGTCGCTGGTGATGTGGCTGCGACCGCAAGCAACATCGTCGCTTCGCAATCGCTCTGGCGAACTGGCGTCGCGACCGATCTCTTGATGCACGTGCTCGACGTGCCGCTGATTGTGTTATTTACCTGCTGCTCAAGCCCGTCAGCTATCCGCTGGCCCTGCTGGCCACGGCGTTCAACCTCGTGCAGACCTGTGTGCTGGTGGTCAACAAGCTCACGCTGGTTGGCGCGCTGTCCGCTCTCACACTGCCGGCAGCGGTCGCCGGTGCGCCGGATCCCGATGCCGCCAGGCTCGCCTACCTCGCCGTCAAGCTGCACGGCTACGGCTTTGGCATTGGCCTCATCTTCTTCGGCTTGACTTGCCTGGTGCGCGGTTACCTCATGTTTCGCTCCGGCTACGTGCCGCGCGTGCTGGGTGTCCTCCTGGGACTGGCCGGCCTCAGCTACCTGGTCAACAGCGCCGCGCTGCTGCTGTGGCCAGCGCTGGCGTCTCTGCTGTTTCCGGCCGTGCTGCTGCCTGCGTTCGTTGGCGAGCTTGCGCTCGCCCTGTGGCTTGTCGCCACCAGGGACCGTGCGCTGCAGGAGCGTCGGGCCGCGCACGCGGCCGCCTGAGCAACGGCGTGATCTTCGCCGCTGGCCGACACTCGGATGCAAGACGTCAGCACGGCGGCCACCACTGTTAGAGTCGCGCGCCCCTGACGTATCGATTCCTGCGCTGCTTTCGCGGCGCCGGGTTCCCGCGCCCTAGATGCAGCGACTCCTCGAGCTTCTTGCGAAGGCACTTGCCGTGCTCGGCGGCGCGGTCCTGCTCGCGGCCACCTGCATGACGCTCGTGTCCGTGCTCGGGCGCTGGCTGGCTGATGCTCCGGTGCTCGGCGACGTGGAGCTGATGCAGGTCGCCTGCGCCGTGGCGGTGGCCTTGTTCCTGCCCTACTGCCAGTTGCGCAACGGGCACATCATCGTGGACTTCTTCACGGCGCGCACCAGCCGCAGCACGCGCGGGCGACTGGATGCCTTTGGCAGCGCGCTGCTCGCTGCGGCCATGCTGCTGCTGGCCTCGCGGGCCGCGGTTGGTGTGGCCGAGATGAAGGCCGCCGGCGAGACCACCATGGTGACGGGCTTTCCGTTCTGGCTCACCTATCTGGCCATGGTGCCGGGCCTGGCGCTGTCGGGTCTGATTGCGCTGCATGTCGGATGGCGCCAGTGGCGCGGCGAGGTGGTCTGACATGCGACGACTGAAGTGCATGCGCTGGGTGCCGCGATGACTGCCGCGCTGCCCTTCGTGCTGCTCGGCGGCATGCTCTTTTTGATAGCGCTGCGCGTGCCCATCTGGGTGTCGATGTTTGTGCCCGGCGTGCTTTGCTATCTGGTGCTCGCTTCACCTGATGCGTTGCTCGCCTACCTCAAGGGCATCGCCTTCGCGCGCTTTTCGATCTACGACCTGTCGGTGATTCCGCTGTTCATCCTCATGGGCCAATTTGCCACCCAAGGCGGGCTGTCGGCGGCACTGTTCCGCGCGGCAGCGGCCATGGTGGGGCACTGGCGTGGCGGGCTGGCGCAGGCAAGCGTGCTCGCGTGCGCGGCCTTTGGCGCGGTGTGCGGCTCGTCGGTGGCCACTGCCGCCACCATTGCCAACGTGGCGCTGCCGCAGATGAAGCGCTATGGCTATGACGAGGGCCTGTCCACCGCCACGCTGGCGGCCGGCGGCACGCTCGGCATCCTGATCCCGCCGTCGGTGGTGCTGGTGGTCTACGCCATCCTGGCCGAGCAGAACATCGCCAAGCTGTTCGCAGCTGCCTTCATCCCGGGCCTGATTGCGGCGGCCGGTTACTGCATTGCCATCGCGATCTTCTGCCGCTTTCGCCCTGCGGCCGGGCCGGCCGAGGCGCGCCAGGCCTGGCGGGCGCGGCTGACCACGCTGGTCGGCGTGTGGCCGGTGCTTCTCATCTTCGTGCTGGTGTTTGGCGGCATTTATGGCGGCGTATTCACGGCTACCGAAGCAGCAGCCGTGGGCGCCGCGCTCACGCTCATCGTTGGCGTTGTTCGCGGCGAACTGCGCTGGCCCGGCATCGGCCGTGCGCTGCTGGCAACCGCCGAGACGACCGCGATGATCTTCATGATCTTTGTCGGTGCCGACATGCTCAACAGTGCGCTGGCGCTGTCGCAGATGCCGGCGCGGGTGGCCGAGTTCGTCGCGCACCTGAACCTGCCGCCGCTGGCGGTGGTCGCTGCCATTTTGCTGATGTACATCGTGCTCGGCGGCGTGATGGACGAGCTGTCAATGCTGCTGCTCACGCTGCCGGTGCTGCTGCCCACCGTGCTCGGGCTCGACCTCATGGGTCTGTCGGTCGAGTCCAAGGCCATCTGGTTTGGCATCCTCGTGCTGTGCGTGGTGAACATCGGGCTCATCGCGCCGCCCGTGGGACTGAACGTCTACGTGATCCACGGACTGGCGCGGCATGTGCCCATGGCCCGGACCTACCGCTATGTGTTCCTGTTCCTGGCGGCGGACGCCGTGCGCATGCTGCTGCTGCTTGCCTTTCCGCTACTGTCCTTGTGGCTGGTGCAGTTTGTGAAGTGATGCGCGAACTGACCGAGTCAGTGATCCAGCGAGGTGAAGCATGATGAAACTGTATGGCGCGGCGCGCTCTTCCGCCTCGTTCCGGGTGCGGATTGCGCTCAATCTGAAACGCCTGCCGTTCGAGGCGGTGGCGGTGTCGCTGGTCAAGAGCGAACAGTTGACCGACACGTTCAGGGCGCTGAACCCGGCCGAGCTGGTGCCGGTGCTGGAGCACGACGGCCACCAGCTCACGCAGTCGCTGGCCATCATCGAGTACCTGGATGAGAAGTTTCCTTCGCCGCCACTGCTGCCGCACGAGCCCGAGGAGCGTGCCTACGTGCGCGCGATGGCGCTGTCGATTGCCTGCGAGATCCATCCGCTCAACAACCTGCGTGTGCTGCGCTACCTGAAGCACGACCTCGCGCTGACCGAGGAGCAGAAGGACGGCTGGTATCGCCACTGGGTCGAGCGGGGCCTGGCGCAGCTGGAAGCGCAGCTGGTCGCGTGCAGGCAGAGCGGGCGCTTCGTATTCGGCGATCACGCAACACTGGCCGACGTTCTGCTCGTGCCGCAGATCTTCAATGCCCGGCGCTTCAACTGCAGCCTGGAGCATGTGCCCACGGTCATGCGGATCTTCGACGCCTGCATGGCGCTGCCGGCGTTCGAACAAGCGCGGCCCGAGCAGCAGGCTGATTTCGTCTGAACCGGCACCGTATCGCGGTTGTCCGGGGGCATCGTGGTCATCGCGCCTATGCGCTTGTCCGAGAGCCGCTTGGCGCGTGGGGAGCCAGAAGAGCACGAACAAGCGCTGACGCAGACTTAGTTTCGATCGTCGCTCAGTCTCACCGCCCGGCGCCGGGGCGCGCTATGAGGATGCCATCATGGCCGATGGCAAAGCCGGCGTAGGCAACGGGCCAAAGCTGTACGAGGCGCGCGCGGCCACAACAGTGGCGGTGGGCGCGCGCGCCGTGCGGCTCTGTGGGCGTGGTGTAAGGCGTTTCGCCCGGCAAGCCGTTCAGCGTACCAAAGGGCAACTTGAGGCTGGCGCGGACAGGGTAGACGACAGCCGGCACGCCGAATATTCGCCACCTCGGGCCGGCCCGCGCTCCTACCATGCGCTTGCATCTGACCCTTGCCCGCAGCGTCATCCTGTCGACCAACAAGCAGCGGGTAGTGCTGGAGAAACCCTTGCTCGCCGTGACCCCGCTCAACTCCTCCCACCCCGCCCTTTCACCTCTGCTCAGCCTCGGCATGCAGGCAGAAACACTGGCGCAGGTGCTGGGCTTCTATGACGAGCCGCATCGTCGTTATCACAACCGCGTTCACCTGCGCGAGATGTTCGAGACAGCCGCCTTCATGGGCTGCACTCTCACGCCCGCGCAGGTGCTGGCCGTGCTGTTTCACGATGCTATTTACGTCCCCGGGGCGGCGCGAGGCAGCAACGAGGGGATGTCAGCTCAGTTGCTGCGCGTGTATGCGCGCGGCCTGCCGGCCGAGGTGGTGGACGAGGCGGTCGCGATCATCCTCGACACCGCCGACCATCGCGCGCATAGCGCGGCGGCGGGTCTCGTGCTCGACCTCGACCTCATGCGCTTGTCGGTATCGCCCGCCGACTTCGAGCGCTATTCGCGCGAAGTGTTTTCCGAGCAGCGCCCGCTTCTGATGATCGAGGACGACGAGGCCGCCTGGCGCTTCTTCCTGGCGCGCCGCATCGCCTTCTTCCAGCGCCTGCTCGACCGCCCCAACATTTTCAATTTGCCGCAGTTTCGCGAGAAGTTCGAAGCCATCACCCGCCGCAATTTGCAGCGCGAGGTCGCCAGGCACTAGACGCGCGAGTCAGTGCAAGCAGGAACCAGGTCGCGCGAGAACAAGGTGGCGTGATTCAAGCCTGGCTGATCGACAGGACGTTGCCGTCCGGATCGGCAAACCAGGCGACCTTGGCCTGTCCATCGCGGGCGGTCCAGATCCCCAATTCATCCTGCCCGAGGCCGTCGTACACGGCGAAGGTAACGCCAAGGGCGCGCAGCGCGCGCACCGCGCTGGTGATGTCCGCAATGTTCCACCCCAACACGGGATGCGGATGCGCCTGATGCCCCGGCAGCACGGTGAGGCGAAGCAACGCGCCATCGAGCTGCAAGAAGTCACCGAAAGGATCCGAACTGCGCAGCTCGAATCCGAGGCGATCGCGGTAGAACCCAAGGGCGCGGTCGCGGTCGGCAACATTGATGAACGCCACCGGCGTTCCGGACAGCTTGTGCGGCATACATGTGTTCCTTGGCTGGAAGTTCGCCTGCAACCGACGTTGCTGCAGCAGCGTCACTCCCCTGCGATCTGCATCCTGCACGCCATGGGGACGGATGCCAAGGGTGTCCGCAGCGAGAACGCGTCGTTCAGATCGGGTACCCCCGAAATGCCTTCACCGTCTGCAACTCCGGCTTGGATGAAATGCGCTCCACACTCAACGTCGGGTCATCGGTCCAGGCGTTTGTCAGCTCCCGGTAGTGATCGAGACTGCGGCAGGCCAGCCGCAGCACGTAGTCGCACTCGCCAGAGACGAGAAAGCACTCGATCACCTCGTCGCACTGGCGCATGCGCTGCTCAAAGCGCGCGTGAGTGGCCTGGCTCTGGTCGCGCAGCGAGACCTCCACCACGATGGTGAGAATGCTGCCGAGCTTGCGTGGCTCCAATAGCGCCATGTAGCCGGCAATGTGGCCGGTTTTCTCGAGCCGGCGCACGCGGTCAAGGCAGGCGCGCGGGCTTAATGCCACCTTGTCGGAAAGCGCCTGGTTGGTGAGGCGGCCATCGCGTTGCAGCAGCTCGAGGATTTGGCGGTCAATGCGGTCGAGGTCCTTCACGCGTTCCCTGTGCAGGTTGATTTCGCCGGTCGCAACAATGCAATGCGGATGGCGGGGGTTGTGGCTCGGGTAGATGGTGCGATTGCAGATGGTGCGACAGTAGATGGTGCGAATTTGACGGCGCGCGATTCTGCCTCGCGTAGCATCCGCCCGCCACTGCATCCTGTCCGCTTGCGTCTCGCAGACTCGCGCCCATGCCGCTGTTCGACCCGCAGTCCCTCAACCCCGGCGTGCCGCGCAAGGAAGTCTTCGCGTGGGCGATGTATGACTTCGCCAACTCGGGCTACACCACGGTGGTGCTGACGGCGGTGTTCAACACCTACTTCGTCAATGTGGTGGCTGGCGATGCGCCCTGGGCCACACTCGCCTGGACGCTCATCCTTTCCGCGTCCTACGTGCTCGGCATGCTCATGATGCCGGCCCTGGGCGCGTATGCCGATGTGCATGCGAAGAAGATGACGCTGCTGATGGCCGTGACCGTGGGGTGCGTGCTGGCGACCGCGGCGCTGGCGCTGGTAGGGCCGGGTGATCTGGTGCTCGCGACCGTGCTGCTCGTTATCTCCAACTTCTGCTTTGCCGCCGGCGTCTCGTTCAACAGCGCCTTTTTGCCCGAGCTGGCGCGGCCGGAGGCGGTGGGCAAGGTCTCGGGCTGGGGCTGGAGCATTGGCTACCTTGGCGGACTGGTCGCACTCGGCCTGTGCCTGGGCTATGTCCTGTGGGCGCAGGCGCAGGGCGCGCCCGCTGCGTCCTATGTTCCGGTGACCATGCTCATCACTGCGGTGCTGTTTGCTGCGTCGTCGCTGGTGACGTTCTTCGTGCTGAATGAGCGCGCGCAGCCGCTGCCCGGTGCCAGTGTCAGCGGCGTGGTGCGCGAGTCCACCGCCCGACTGTGGCACACGCTGCGCCATATGCACGAGTTTCGTGACTTTGGCTGGCTGATGCTGTGCGGCCTGCTTTACCAAGCCGGCCTGTCAGTGGTGGTGGCGCTGGCAGCCATCTACGCGCAGCAGGTCATGCAGTTCACCACCGCGCAGACCATGACGCTGGTGCTGGTGGTCAACGTGACTGCGGCCATCGGCGCCTTTGCCTTTGGCTACGTGCAGGACGCCATCGGCCATCGCGCCGCGCTGGCCATCACCATCGTCGGCTGGATCGTGATGGTGCTGCTGGCGAGCGTGAGCACTAGCCTCACGGCGTTCTGGATCGCGGCCAACATCGCGGGGCTGTGCATGGGCTCGAGCCAGTCGGCCGGCCGCGCGATGGTGGCGGTGTTTGCACCGGCCCATCGGCTGGCCGAGTTCTATGGCCTGTGGAATGCGGCGGTGTGGCTGTCAGCGATCCTGGGACCGGTCACCTATGGCCTGGTTACGTGGATCACCGACAACGACCATCGGCTCGCGATGATGATTACGGGCTCTTACTTCGTGGCCGGCCTCGCGGTCCTGGCGCTGGTCAACATGGAGCGCGGGCGCCGCGCGGCGCTGACGACCCCGGACTGAACTGCGGTCACGGCGAACTGCAGGACGCGTGCAGGCCGTCTATGGAGTGTGGGAGAAGTACCTGAGTTCGCCGGCGGCGGTGGCCAAGACCTCGCTGCGCCAGCTGACACTGGCTGATGTCACCGATCCAGTGACACAGGCCAAGTACCGGCAACTGCAAGGCACCACCTCGCTGAACTGGAACACGGATCTCGGCTGGTACTTCAACCTCACCACGGGCACCGCCTACGGCGAGCGGGTGGTGGCTTCGCCCACCGAGAACTTCGGCTTCGTCTACGTCACGAGCTTCGAACCCGCGGCCAATGGCGATCCCTGCGTGGGTGGCGGCCGTTCGTTTTTCTACCGGCTGGACATCTCGGGCAGCTTCACGCGCGCCCCGTTTGCGCCGGCGGGGCTGAACAACCTCGATGCCAGCATTCCGCGCAATACGCTGATCGGCGCTGAACTCGAGGGACCGACTGTGAGTGGCGTGCAGACCTTGCTCAGGCCCGCGGATGGCACCGCGGCGGTGTCGTCCACGCTGACGGCCAGCCAGACTGCGCAACTGGGCTCGGCGTCGCAAAGTGCAGCGACCAATTGCAGCACCGCCATTGGCGGTGGCGTGGGTGCGGTGGGCAACGTGCTCGCGAAGCCGGCGCTCAACTGTCCGGTGGCGCCGCTGCGCGCGTGGCGCGAGTTGCCGCGCGGGCCGCGTTAGCGCTTTCCGCGCGCAAGCATACGGGGCCTCACTGGTAGACCCGAGGCTCCGCTTTTTCTTCAGGCTGAGCGCTCAGCCGAGTGATCAGCCAAGGGCCGCGATGCCGGCCTTGGCGATCTGCGCGTCTTCGGTCGACTTCACGCCCGAGACACCGACGGCGCCGATTACCTGTCCGTCGACGATGATCGGCACGCCGCCTTCGAGCATGCCTTCCAGCGGTGCCGACAGGAACGCCGCGCGGCCCTGGTTGATCATGTCTTCATACAGCTTGGTTTCGCGGCGGCCGATTGCCGAGGCGCGCGCCTTCTCGGTGCCGATATAGGCTGACACAGGCGCGGCGCCATCGAGCCGCTGCAGCCACAGCAGGTGGCCGCCATCGTCGACGATGGCGATGGTCACCGCCCAGCTGTTCTTCTTCGCCTCGGCCTCGGCGGCCAGGGCGATCTTCTTCACATCGTCGGCCGACAGCACTTTCTTGGTCTGCATTCGATTCTCCGAAAGGGGAACGCGAGTTTAGTGGCGCACGTGATACAGGCCGAGCGCCAGCCATTCACGCAGCGCGAGGAACGAGATTCGCAGGGCGTCGCCATTGGGAACCAGCTGGCCCGTGCTGAACTGCGCCTGGCCAAGATAGCCGGTGGGCGCTGCCACCGCCTGCAAGCCGGTGGCGCGGAACACGCGCAGAGCCCGCGGCATGTGCAGCGCGCTCGTGACCAATGCCACGCGGCGTACGCCGGCCGCCTGCAGCAGCTTGGCGCTGTTGATCGCGTTTTCTGCCGTGGTGTTGCTGCGATCGTCGAGCCAGTGCACTGGGACGTTGAATTCGTCCTGCAACGCCTCCTTCATCAGCGTGCCTTCGGCCGGGCCGCCTGTCGGGCTGCCGCCGCTCACCAGCACCGGCAGGTTGAGTTCGCGCGCCAGCCGTGCGCCATAGCGCACCCGTTGCAACGAGGACGTGGTGAGGGTCGCGCCACCCCAGTCCGGCGCTGCGCGACTGATGCCGCCAGCCAGGATCACGATCGCCTGCACATCGGCCACCGCCCGGCTGTTGGGCAGTGCGGGCGACTCGAGCGTGCGCGCGATGCGATAGGCCACCGCCGGCATGGACAGCGCCAGCAGCGTCAGCAGGCTCAGCGCACACAAAGCGGTGCCCAGCACGCGCCGCTTGCGCGCGAGCACGAGCCCGAACAGCGCCAGCAGCAGCAGTGAAGTCGGCGGCAGCAGCAGCGCGGCGCCGGTGTAGTTGAGGGTGGAAGTCTCGGACATTTGAAGGGCACTTGGAGGGCATGGCGCGGCCCTTGGCCGCAATGAAGATGACGCAGCCTGCGGCTGCTATGAGGAATGACGCGGCGTGCGCTGCTATGACGGATGCCGCAGCCTTCGGCTGATATGAAACTGAGCAGGCGTCAGCACGGTGCTGCGTCACCGCCCACGGCGCACAAATCATAGGCGCCGCAGGCGCCGTCATCGCCCGCGCAGCGGGCATCATCAGCCGCGCCAGCGGCATCATGAACTACCGCGCAGCCACCGCAGCGCGGATCTGATCGAGTGCCGTCGGATCCTCGATGGTGGTGAGGTCGCCCGGGTCACGCCCTTCGCACAGGGCCTGGATCGAGCGGCGGAGCAGCTTGCCCGAGCGCGTCTTGGGTAGCGCGCTGACAAAGTGCACGCGCGCTGGCCGGGCCACGGCGCCGAGCTGGCTGTCGACCAGCTTCATCACCTCGCCCTCGTGCGCCAGTCGCAGCTCGGGCGTGGCGGTCTTGCTCGTGTCCTTGACCACCGCAAATGCCACCGCGACCTGGCCCTTGAGCTGGTCAGCCACGCCGATCACCGCCACCTCGGCGATGTTCGAGTGAGACGAAATCGACTCCTCGATCTCGCGCGTGCCAAGGCGGTGACCGGCGACGTTGATCACGTCATCAGTGCGGCCGAGGATGAAGAAGTAACCGTCAGCGTCGCGGATGCCCCAGTCGAAGGTCGAGTAGGCGAGCCGGCCAGCGCTTTTGCGTGAAATCGTGGTCCAGTAGGTCTTGACGAAGCGTTCATCGTCGCCCCACACCGTGCTCATGCAGCCCGGCGGCAGCGGCCCTTCGATGCCGACCACGCCCTTCACATTGGGCCCGACTTCGCTGCCATCGGCCTCCGAGAACACCTTGACGTTGTAGCCGGCCGACGGCAAACCGGGCGAACCGAACTTCGACGGCAACTGCTCCACGCCGCGCGGAATCGCCAAAATCGGCCAGCCGGTCTCGGTCTGCCAGTAGTTGTCGATGATCGGCTTGCCGATGCCATCGGCAATCCAGTGCGCGGTGGGTTCATCCAGCGGCTCGCCGGCAAGAAACAGCAGCCGCAGGCTGGAGAGGTCGTACTTCTTGAGAAATGCCGGATCCTGCTTCTTGAGAACGCGGATCGCAGTGGGCGAGGAGAACATCGACGTGGCGCGCGTCCTCTCGACGATGTGCCACCAGATGCCTGCATCGGGCCGCAACGGCGTGCCCTCGAACAGGATGGTGGTGCAGCCGTTGATCAGTGGCGCATACACGATGTACGAGTGGCCCACCACCCAGCCGATGTCGCTGGTGCAGAAGAAGGTCTCGCCCGGCTTGCAGCAGAAAATTTCTTCCATGCTTGCGGCAAGGGCGACGGCATAGCCGCCGGTGTCGCGCTGCACGCCCTTGGGCTTGCCCGTGGTGCCTGAGGTGTAGAGGATGTAAGAGGGCTCGGAGCTTTCCAGCCACTCGCACGGCACCTCGTCGTTCATGTGCTCGGCGCGCAACCTTGCGTAGTCCAGATCGCGCCCGCTCACCAGTGGCATCTCAGCCAAACCGCGGTTGACGAGCACCACCTTGTGCGGCGGATGTTGCGCGAGCTTGATGGCTTCATCCAGCAGGCCTTTGTAGGGCACCACCTTGCCCGAGCGTGAGCCGGCATCGGCGCTGATGATCACCTTGGGCTTGGCATCGTCGATGCGCGTGGCCAGCGACACCGAGGCAAAGCCGCCAAAGACCACCGAGTGCAGCGCGCCAATGCGCGCGCAGGCCAGCATCGCGAACACGGCCTCCGGCACCATTGGCATGTAGATGAGCACGCGGTCGCCATGACCCACGCCGAGCCCGCGCAGGATGCCGGCAAAGCGATTGACCTCGCGATACAGCTGGTTGTAGGTGGTGGTCTTCTCGGCCGGTGCGCCGTCCGGCGTCTCGACCGAGATGTAGACGAGTGCGGCCTGGTCGCCGCGCTGGGGCAGGTGCCGGTCGACCGCGTTGAAGCACAGGTTGGTGGTGCCGCCGACAAACCACTTGGCAAATGGTGGCCGACTGTAGTCAAGCACCCGGCTAAATGGGGTGTTCCAGTGGATGCGCTTGGCTTCGTCGCGCCAGAAGCCTTCGGGGTTCTGGATCGACCTAGCGTGGAACTCCTTGTAGTTCGCCATGTTGTGTTCCCTCCGACAGGATCTGTGTTGTTATGGGTGCTGCTGCCTGCGCCTGCAGCTCCTTTTGCTGCCGGAGCAGGCGCAGTAGCGGGCTGATCTGTTCGACCAGTCCCGCAAGATGCGGCACGACCTCTGCCGCACGCCCGGCGCGGATCAGCGCCAGGGCAAGGTTGATGTCCATCGCGCCTTCGGCCGCCGTGGCCTCGAGCGCGCCCGGTGATACGCCATCGGCCGCACCCAGGATGATGCGGCGTGAACGGCTGGCCTGCGCCTGCTGCGCGCGCCTTTGCGCGATCTGGCGCAACTCCTCGGCAGTTCGGCGCAGCTCCTCAGACAGCGTGGCCACGCCGATGCAGGTCCAGACCTCGACCCCCGGACCGGCCGCTTCCACGTTCTCCAGCACCTTGCGCAGGCGTGCTGCGAAGCGAAGCACGCCCGACAGCCCGGTGCTTTGCGTGGCGACAACGAACTCCGTCTTGTCGGTGCGTGTGCCCAGGTCTTCCAGCCTGATGGAGGCGGCCAGTGCGCGCCCGACCAGCTTCACGCGCTGCTCGTGCTCGCCTTCCCAGGTGTCGGTCTTGGGCATCGACAGCTCGACGCGCACGCTGATCAGCGCCACGTCGGTCAGGTTGCGCCGTGCGTAGGAAATGAGTTTTTCGACCTGCTTGTCGAAGAAGACGGGGTTGAGCAGTTCGGTTTCGGGGTCCACCGTGCGGGCGGAATCGAGTGAGGCCTGCGTTTCTGCCAGCGCCTCGCGCGTGGACGACAGGTGCACCAGCACTTCGAGCCGGCCCACGAGCTCCGGCGCATCGGCGCCCTTCTGGATGAAGTCGGTGGCGCCCAGCTTGGAGGCGCGTTCGCGCTCGCTGGCCTCGTCCTCGCCCGACAGGACGATCAGCGGCATTTCGCGGATGCGCTGCACCTTGGAACTGCGCACGCGGTTGAGCAACTCGTAGCCGTCGACCTTTGGCATCGACAAGTCGGTCAGCACCACACGGATCGAGGCGTCGAGCAGGACGGCCTGCCACGCGGCTTCGCCGTCGGTCACTTCACGGATGTCAAAGCGGTCGCGGATGTGCTGCGAGATCGACGCACGCACGATGCGCGAATCGTCGGCGATCAGGATGCGCGGCTTGGCTGCCGCGGCGGCGGCAGGCGAGGGCGAGTCGGGTTGATCGGTTGCCACGCTAGCGGTCCAAACGGGCCATCTTGCAGTTGGATGTTGGTAAGCCGGACGTCTGGTGGCTAGGCCACTTCGGGCGGACAATGTACCCTAATCAGTGAGCGTAAATGCCGGAAAAGCTTGGGCTTTCCACGACGTTTCCGCTATGTTCGCCGGCACGGCGGGCACCGCTTGGCCCAGCTGATTCGCGAAGCAGCCGCACTCTTTCGGCACCTGCATGAAAAACTGGATCACGCGTTCCTGTCCCAAGACCCACGCGCTGGCGTTTGCCCTGGCGCTGGGCGCCGTGCCGCTGGCTGGCGTGCAAGCGCAGGTGCAGGTGCAGGCGCAGGTCGTGGCGGAGTTCACGCCGGCCGCCACCGTCGCCCCCGAGATCGTCCTCAGTGCGCTGGCTTACTTGGGTGTGCCGTATCGCTACGGCGGCAATGATCCGGTGACCGGCTTTGATTGCAGCGGCCTCGTGCGCCACGTGTTCCACGGTGCAACTGCGATGCAGTTGCCGCGCAGCGCGCAGGAGATGGCGCGACTTGGCATGCCGGTCGCTGCGGGAGAGCTGCAGCCGGGCGATCTGGTGTTCTTCAACACGCGCGGCTGGGCGC
>JBIIZX010000356.1:0-4282 GCA_044346055.1 Burkholderiaceae bacterium
ACACCATCAGAAACGCCCAAATGGCACGGTCACTTGCTCCACCAGGCCCATACAACAGTGACTGGTGAAACATCCGGGCTAGGCGAGGCCCAGCTTCGCCGCCAGCCCGATCCGCTGAAGCTTGCCTGTCGCGCCCTTCGGGATCTCGTCCATGAAAATGATCTTGCGCGGCACCTTGTAGTCCGTCAGGCGCGTGCCGACAAAATCGCGCAGCTCGCGCTCGGTGGCGGCCTTGCCTTCCTTGAGCACGACCACGGCCGCCACGTCCTCGCCCAGCTTGTCGTGCGGGACGGCAAAGGTCACCACCTGCGCCACTGCCGCGTGGTCCATCAGCACCTCATCGACTTCGCGCGGCGAGATCTTCTCGCCGCCGCGGTTGATGATTTCCTTCAGGCGACCGGTGATCGACAGGTAACCATCGGCATCCAGCGCCCCCTGGTCACCGGTGCGGAACCAGCCGTTTGTGAAGGCCTCGCCGTTGGCCTTGGCGTTGTTCTCGTAACCCAGCGTGACGTTCGGCCCGCGGATCACGATCTCGCCGGTGGCCCCGTGCGGCAGCAGATTGCCGTTCTCGTCCATGATCGCGATCTCCGGTCCAGCTGCTACACCCACGGTGCCGGGCTTGCGCACGGCCGGCGGCAGCGGGTTGCTCGCCATCTGGTGCGAAGCTTCAGTCATGCCGAAGCTTTCAATGAGTGGCGCATGGAACACGGCTTCCAGCTCGCCGATCACCTGCGGCGGGATCGAGGAGCTCGATGAACGCAAGAACCGCAGCGGGTTGGCCGCGATGATCTCCTTGTTCTGCGTGGCACGCGCCAGGATGGTCTGGTGCATGGTCGGCACCGCCGTGTACCAAGTGGGCTTGCACTCAGCCATCCATTGAAAGAACCGTAGCGCATTGAAGCCCGGCGTGCAGAAGATCGTGCTGCCGGCGGCCAGGGGCGCCAGCGTGCCGGCGATCAGGCCGTGGATGTGAAACAGCGGCATGATGTTCAGCGCGCGGTCGCTCGGCGTGAGGTTGAGCGTCGCGACGATGTTGTAGGCCGAGGCACACACATTGGTGTTCGTGAGCGGCACGATCTTTGGCCGCGAAGTGGTACCCGAGGTGTGCAGGATCAGCGCCACGTCGCCCGCCTGCGCCGGCCCGCCTTGCGTGCTTGCGGCAGCGCTGGCGCCATCGGCGGCCTGCAGGTTGAACGAACCACTGCCGGAACTTCCCGGCACCAGCTCGATCAGGCGCACCCCCAGCTTTCTTGCCACCTCGACACAAGGCGAGGTGCTGCCGCGCTCGACCACCAGCGCCTTGGCCTGCAGGTCGGACAGGTAGAACTCGAATTCATCGGCCCGATACGCCGGATTCAGCGGGCATGAGGCGCAGGCTGCTGCTATCGCAACGAACGCGGTCGCCATCTCGGGGCCGTTGGGCAGCACGATCGCCACGCGGTCGCCGCGGCCAATGCCCAGTGCATTGAGCGTGGTGATGGTCTGGCCGACCAGTTTGCGCAGCTCGAGGTAGGTCAGCGGCGATCCGCCTGGCGCATGGATGGCAGTGGCCGCATCCTGGCCAGCGCCGATCAGCGCGGAAAGTGTGCTTTGGCGTTGCATTTGGTCTCCCGTTGGTTGTTCGCGAGCTCGCATGTGGCGCGCCGGCCTGCGCTGCTGCAGTGCTGTTTGAACGACGCGCCGCGGCACGGTTAGTTCGACGAGAGCTTCAGGCGCCCTTGTTGTTTCGCCAAGGTGCTGGCCAGCAGTGCTGCGAGTGCGTACACATGCTCGATGGCGGGCGTGGGCAGTTGCGTGATGCGACCGAGTTCGATCACGCTGCGCACCAGTGCGTCGAGCTCGAGCACGCGGCCCATTTCCACGTCCTGCAGCATCGAGGTCTTGTGCGCGCCTACGGCTTCCGCGCCGGCAATGCGCTTGTCCAGGCTGACCTTGAACTGCACGCCGAGTTTCTCGCCGATGCCCTGCGCCTCGCGCATCATCTGCGCCGCCAGCTCGCGCGTGGCCGGAAAGCGGCAGATGTCTTCGAGCGTGGCGTGGGTCAGTGCGCTAATTGGGTTGAAGCTCAGGTTGCCCCAGAGCTTGAGCCAGATCTCGGAGCGAATGTCGCTGAGCACCGGCGTCTTGAAGCCAGCGTCGCGAAAGGTTTGCGCCAGGCCGCGTATGCGCTCGGTATCAGCGCCGTCGAGCTCGCCCAGCGGAAAGCGGTTGCCCTCGATCACGCGGATCACGCCGGGTGCGTCGAGTTCGGCGGCTGGGTAGACGATGCAGCCCAGCGTGCGATCGACCGGCAGGTGGCTCGAGATCGCGCCGGCCGGGTCGACCGCCTCGATCCGGCGGCCCTCGTAGGGACCGCCGTGCTTGAAGAAGTACCACCAGGGAATGCCATTTTGCGCCGTGACGACCAGCGTTTGCGGCCCGACGAGCGTCATCAGCTCCGTCACCACCGGGGCGACCTGGTGCGCCTTCATGCCAAGGATGACCACGTCCTGCACGCCGAGCTCGCTCATTCGATCGCTGGCGGCCAGTTGCGCCACCTTCTCGCTGCCATCAGCCTCGATGAGCTTCATGCCATTGGCGCGCACCGCTTGCAAATTGGCGCCGCGGATCACGACGCTCACGTCCGCGCCACTGCCCGCCAACCGCACCGCCAGGTAGCCGCCAATGGCGCCGGCGCCTGCCACACAGATCTTCATCGTGTCTCCGACTGCAACGTGCGCGCTCTCGCGCAGGCCCTCGACAGCCGCGGCGACGTTACCACCGCTCCATGCTGGCAAGCGCCGCGCACATGTGCATGGCGGTCAATGCCGTTGCGACTGCCGCGCGCCATTGCGTTGCCCGTCGCACTCGCATCGTCGGGAGCGCCCCGACGAGGCCCTGCAGCGTTTCACGATCTGGGGTACGCGTTCTCTGATGCGCAAAACTTGTCAACGGCAAGAGGGAACCCGCACCGTCACTGCCAGTTTGCATTCCGCTCGTTCCATGAGCCCACGGAACAACATCCCGACAACGTAGCGGGCGACGCCGGCGCTGCCTGGGGAGGGACGGCGTCCGGTAGTCAGCATGCGATAACTTGCTACTGACACGGGACGCACGTGCTTCAAGTCCTTCACCGCTTCGCGGCGGTTCCGTTCATTCGCTCACTCTTGCGCGCGCATCACGGCCCGGCCCTGGCCGGCGCCCTCGTCGCATCCGCTGTCCTGACGGCGGGTTTGCACCTGCGCCCGCGCAGGGCTGGGAGCCCACCAAGACCGTCGAGTTTCATCGTGTCGGGCGGCGCCACCCCCGCCTCGTTCGTGGCCTACGGCATGGCGCGCCGTCTGGGTGGCGAGCGCGGCGCCGGCTTTGGCAACGGCCGCATCGAGGGCGTGGTCGCACCGGAAACCGCGGCTCATGCGGCGGGCACCAGCGCGCTGCTGCCAATGCTGGCGCTCGGTGTGCCCGGCTCACCCACGGCCGCCGTGCTGCTCGGCGGCCTGCTGATCTGTGGTCTGCAATCGGGACCGCTGCTGTTTGTCGAGCAAATAGACTTCGTGTCGGGACTGATCACCAGCATGTACCTGGGCAATGTAGTGGGGCTCATCATCGTGCTCGCCTTCGTGCCGGCGTTTGCAGCGATCCTGCGCATCCCGTTCTCGATCATCGGGCCGGCCATCATCGTGATCTGCGCCATTGGCGCCTACACGGTGAACAGCTCGATGTTCGATGTGTACGTGATGCTGGGTTTCGGCGCGTTGGGCTACATCCTGCGCAAGCTGAAGTACCCGCTGGCGCCGCTGGTGCTCGCACTGGTGCTGGGTGACCGTGCGGCGGATGCATTCCGCCAGTCGATGCTGCTGTCGGAGGGCAACCTGGGCATCTTCTTCAGCAGGCCGCTGGTGGGCGGCCTGACGCTCGCCCCACCGGCCATCCTGATCCTGCCGCCGCTGATGACGATGCGGCGACGGATGCGGACCGCGGTGGCGACGTAGCCGAGACAACAACAGGGCGATCAATCACACGAAGAGAACTTGAGCGCAAGATGGCTACGCAGGGGCCGCGCAAAGCCGCTTAGCCCCAACGGACCAAATTGGCTCTTGCCGATGGCTGGCTGTCGGTGCAGCTTCCAGAAGCAGATCGTGTGTGCACGGGTGCGACCTGGTGAAACATCCGAGCTAGCCCGGATATTTCACCAGTATGAGGTCAGCGGCCACGTGCTTACGCGCGTTGTCAGAGGAGAACGAGGCCTGCAGACAACCGAGGATCGCCGATGCCAAAGTGTACGCAAGACAAGATCGAC
>JBIIZX010000357.1:0-4270 GCA_044346055.1 Burkholderiaceae bacterium
CGCGAACGCCTGTTGCGCCACCTGTCCCAGCGCGCCAGCAAGCTGGGCATGCAACTCGTCGCCGCCCCGCAAACCGCCTGAAACCTACTTTGCAAATCAACCACTTGCGAGGTGTTTCTTAAGAGAGACGACAAGAGCGGGCGCGCAGCCCGCTCTCGGTCCAGAACTTCATCGGCGGGCCTTTGCAGCCGCGCCGAGCGGGTCAAACAGCTCAGGCCATCGCCTTGATGGCGGCGGCAAGGCGGCTCTTGTTGCGCGCAGCCAGGTTCTTGTGGACGATTTTCTTGTCAGCGATCGAGTCGATCACGCTGGTCGACTTTTGCAGCACTTCCATCGCCTTGTTCTTGTCGCCGGCGGCAATCGCCTTGCGCACGGAGCGAATGGCGGTCCGCAGCTTGGAGCGCTGCGCCGTGTTCTGCTGATTGCGCACGGTCGACTGGCGGGCGCGCTTGCGGGCTTGCTTTGAATTGGCCATGTTCGGAAGGCTCGTTTGGCTTGTTAGGCTCGGTTAGCAAATTTGTCGTTCGGCCGGTGTTCTGGGTGCACTCGGCACGTACTCGGCGGCATTCAGCTAGGCGGCTTGCAGCTGGATAACGCGAGCGCAGAAGCTTGCTCGTTCATCCTGACCGCTCTTCCTGACCGAGTCTTCCTGACCGGGTCTTCCTTACTCTTACCGGCCCGGTGGCGCACTCGGCCGCGCTGCCCGCAGGACAGCTCGCCGCGAAAAGCCCGCTACTATAACAAAGCTCGGCTGAAGGCGTGAGGTGCGTTTTGCGGCTGCTCAAGGGGCCGTGGCGCGGGTTTAAGTCCGCCGGGCGAGCCAAGCCCGTCGGGCCAGCCAGTCGTGCCAGCCAAACGGGTCAGGCCAATCAGGTCAGAGGGACCAGTTTGCAACCGCTGGTGCTTGCGGGCATTGAGGTCGTCGCAGCTTGTCCAATCCGTTCTGCGCCTTAGCATCCGGCGCCAACCCAGTCAGCGCCTCTGCGCGCCGTCCGCGACCAGCGTGAACCTCCTTCGAGCCGCCGCGACCGTCAGCAGCCTGACCCTCGTGTCGCGGATCACGGGGCTGGTCCGCGACCTCATCCTTGCCCGCGTCTTCGGTGGCGGGGCGGCCATGGATGCCTTCGCGGCCGCATTCCGCCTGCCCAACCTGTTGCGCCGGCTGTTTGCCGAAGGCGCGTTCTCGCAGGCCTTTGTGCCGATCCTGTCCGAGGTGCGCACGCGTCGGGGCGAAGAGTCCACCCGCACGCTGGCCTCGCACGTCATGTCGGGCCTTTTTTGGGTGGTGCTGGCTCTGTCGATCCTCGGTGTGGTGTTCGCGCCGGTGCTCGTTTACCTGATTGCCAGCGGCTTTGCGCGCAATCCGGCGACCTTCGAACTCGCCACGCTCATGACGCGCTGGATGTTCCCGTACATCTTCTTCATGTCGCTGGTGGCGTTCTCGGCGGGCGTGCTCAATACCTACAACCGCTACGCGATTCCGGCGCTGACCCCGGTGCTGCTCAACCTGTCGATGATCGTCTTCGGCCTGCTGGCGCAGCGCTACTTCGACCCGCCCGGCCTGGCGCTGGGCATCTCCGTGTTTGTCGGCGGCGCGCTGCAACTGGCGCTGCAACTGCCCGCGCTGGCGAAAATTGGCATGCTGCCGCGCCTGTCGGGCATCCGTACCGCCTTTGCCGATCCCGACGTGCGCCGCATCCTGTCCAAAATGGGGCCGGCGGTGTTCGCGGTCTCGGTGGCGCAACTCAGTCTCATCATCAACACCAACATCGCCTCGCATCTGGGCGAAGGTGCCAACGCCTGGCTGTACTACGCCGACCGGCTGATGGAATTTCCCACCGCGCTGCTCGGCGTGGCACTGGCCACCGTGCTGGTGCCCAGCCTGTCCAAGGCCTTCACTGAAGAGCGCCACACCGACTATTCGCACATGCTCGACTGGGGGCTGCGGCTCACTTGCCTCATCGCGCTGCCTGCCGCTGTGGGGCTCGGGCTGCTAGCCGAGGGCCTGATTGCGGTGCTGTTCCAGGGCGGGCAGTTCACTGCGCGCGACGTCGGCCAGACGGCGCTCGCGCTCACCGGCTACGCAGTGGGCCTGTTCGGCCTGATCGCCGTGAAAATCCTGGCACCCGGCTATTACGCGCAACAGGACATCAAGACGCCGGTGAAAATTGCCGTCGGCGTGCTGGTGGCCACACAAGTCGCCAATCTGGCGCTGGTGCCATGGCTCAAGCACGCGGGCCTCGCCTGGTCCATCAGCCTGGGGGCCTTGGCCAATGCGGCCCTGCTTTACATCGGGCTGCGCCGGCGCGGCACCTATCTGCCGGCGCCGGGCTGGCCAGGCTTCCTCGCGCGGATCGCGATCGCTCTGGTGTTGCTGGCGGGGGTGCTTTGGCTGGCCAATGCGCGCATCGACTGGGTAAGTCTGCACGGGGCTTGGCTGCTGCGCGCCGGCCTGCTTGCCGCAGTGCTGGCGGTTGCCGTTGGCGTGTACTTCGGCACGCTCGCGCTGTTGGGCCTGCGGCCGCGCGACTTTCTGCAGCGTTCAAAGTGACGCCGCTCCTGGCCGAGATGCTGCTTAGATAGACGCTACCAACGTGACGCCACTCGAATCGTTCCGCCAGCTTGTCACTGCGCCAGGCGCGTTGCCGCTGCTCGATTGCGCCGCGCAGGTGCCGCTGTACGCCGACCCGAAGTTCGTACCAGGCGAGGTGGTGCGCACCGTGCGCAGCTGGGGCGAGCGACTGGCGCAGCGCGTGCCTGCTGACTCCTCGGCCAGCAATCGCCTCCGCCTGCTCAATCACTTCTTCTTCGAGGAACTGGGCTTTCGCGGCAATGCCGTGCAGTACTACACGCCTGATAAGAGCCATTTGCACCGGGTGATCGAGCAGCGCTGCGGCATCCCGATCACCCTGTCACTTCTTTACATCGAGATCGGCCGCGCCGCCGGGCTCAGGCTCTTTGGTGTCGGCTTTCCTGGGCACTTCCTGGTCAAGCTCATGCTGCACGACGCCGCAATGCTGATCGATGTCTTTGCCGGCGGCCTGCCGCTATCGGAAGAGGACCTGCGCGCGCGGCTACAAGCCGTGGCGCAGGACGGCGAGACGCTGCCCCTGGAGGTCTACCTGCGGCCGGCGTCCGAGCGCGAGATCCTGGCGCGCCTGCTGCGCAACCTGAAGGCCATTCACTGGAACGCGGGCGAGTGGGCCGCAGCGTTTGAGGTGCAGCAGCGGCTGGTCGCTGTCCTGCCCGATGAGCCCGCGGAGCGGCGCGACCGCGGCCTGCTGTATGCCCGGCTAGAATGCCCACGCGCCGCGGTCGAAGATCTGGTTGCCTACCTGTCGATGCACCCCAGTCCGCCGGATGCGATCCAGATCCGCGAGCGCCTGGGGCGATTGCAGCAGGCGGCGAGCCAGCTCAATTGATGCTGGTGATCCGTGATCCCTGATCCGTGATCAGTGATCGGTGATCGGTGATCGGTGATCGGTGATCGGTGTGATCGGTGCGCCTGGGCGGTGAGCGGTGAGTGCATCGTGGCGTCGGTGACCTGAACGCGTGCGCAGTGATGGACGCCCCGTCCAGGGGACGCCCTACCCGATCACTGATCACCGATCAGCGATCAACGTTCACCGATCACCACCCCTACACGTGCTTGAGCATCGTGTCGGCGTCGGACACTTCGAACTTGCCCGGGCCTTCCACATTCAGCGACTTGACCACGCCGTTGTCGACCAGCATGGAAAAGCGCTGGCAGCGCACCCCCATGCCGCGCGCGGTCAGGTCGAGTTCCAGGCCGAGCTTCTTGGTGAAGTCGGCCGAGCCGTCGGCCATCATGCGCACCTTGTTGCCGACCTTCTGATCGCGGCCCCATGAGTTCATGACGAAGGCGTCATTGACGCTCAGGCACCAGACCTCGTCCACGCCCTTGGCCTTCAGTGCGTCGTACTGCTTGACGTAGCCGGGCACATGCTTGGCCGAGCAGGTGGGCGTGTAGGCGCCGGGTAGGCCGAAGATCACGATCTTCTTGCCCTGCACGAGGTCAGCGACGTTGTAGGTGTTGGGTCCGAGCGAGCACCCGGTGTCGCTATCGACACCGGTGGATTCGCTCAACTGGCCATCGGGCAGCTTGTCGCCGACCTTGATCGTCATGGTGTTCTCCGTGCGCCGGTCAAAACCGGCGAGATGTTGTGAATGAAAGAGTCATACGTTGAAGGCTTAGCCAGCTACGGCGGCCCCGAGTCATGCGTGCACATTCGTGAGGGTGTGGGCGAAG
>JBIIZX010000358.1:0-4269 GCA_044346055.1 Burkholderiaceae bacterium
GCCTCGGGCATGGACATCTGCGCCATGTACCCGATCACCCCGGCGACCTCGGCCTCGCACTACCTGTCCGAGGTCTTCGAGCGCGTGGGCGGCATCGTGCATCAGGCCGAGGACGAGATCGCGGCCTGCGCCTTTGCCATTGGCGCTTCCTATGCCGGTCGCTGCGCGGTGACAATCAGCTCCGGGCCCGGCTACTCGCTCAAGCAGGAAGGCCTGGGGCTGGCCGTGATGGCCGAGATTCCGCTGGTGGTGGTCAACGTGCAGCGCGGGGGGCCGAGCACCGGGCAGCCGACCAAGGTCGAGCAAGGCGACCTGCTGTCGGTGATCTACGGCAGCCACGGCGACGCGCCGAAGGTCGTGATGGCGGCCAGCGGCATTGAGGACTGCTTCTACTCGATGATCACCGCACGCAAGATCGCCGAAACCTTCAACATGGTCGTGGTGGTGCTGTCCGATGCCAGCCTCGCCACCGCGCAGCAGCCCTTCGCACGCCCGCAGTTCTCGGAAGACTGGCTGGCGCCGCCACTGGACCAGAGCCCGGTGCCCGCCGGTGCCAAGCCGTATGACTGGGACAAGGTGACGGGCCTCGCTCACCGCTTCATTCCGGGCCAGCCCGGTGGCATGCACACGGTCACCGGGCTGGCACACGACCGCAACAGCAAGGTCGCCTACGACCCGGCCATCAACGAGGAAGGCCTGCGCGCGCGCAGCCTGAAGCTGGCCGCGCTGCAGAAGACGCTGCGCACGCCCTCGGTATTCGGCGCTGCCCATGGCGACCTGCTGGTGGTGGGCTGGGGCAGCACCCAGGGCGTGATCGAGGAGGCCGTGGAGCGCGCCTGCGCCGAGGGCCTGCGTGTGTCGTCGCTGCACTTGCGCTTCATCCAGCCGCTGCCCTCTGGCATCAAGCAGATCCTGCAGCGCTTCAAGCGCGTGATGACGGTCGAGGCCAACTGGGCCGACCGCCTCGAAGATGAACTGATCGATGCCGACAACCGGCGCTACGCGGCGCTGACGATGATGCTGCGCAGCCGCTACCTGGTTGACGTGGACTGCTGGACCGAGGCCAAGGGCCAGCCGATCAAGCCCGGCAATGTATTGCAGGCGATCAAGGCGAAGCTCGCCGAGCCGATCGCAGAGGAGGTCTGACATGGGATCGGCATTGAGCCAATGCATCATCCGGCTGCACGAGGAGCACCACGCCCTCGAGGACTACCAGGGCGGCGTGCCGCGCTGGTGCAGCGGCTGCGGCGACAACGCAATCCTGGCCGCCGTGCAGCGGCTGTGCCGTGACGAGGACCTGGCGCCCGAGCGCACCGTGTTCGTCTCCGGCATTGGCTGCTCGAGCCGGTTTCCGCACTACATGAAGACCTACGGCTTTCATGGCATCCACGGCCGCGCGTTCCCGCTGGCCGAAGGCATCAAGCTGGCGCGCCCCGACCTGCACGTGTTCGTCAACACCGGTGACGGCGATTGCTGCAGCATCGGCGCAGCGCACTGGATCCATGCCCTGCGCTACAACATGAACATCACGGTGATCCTGCACGACAACCACGTGTACGGCCTCACCAAAAAGCAGGCCTCGCCCACCTCGCCCATCGGTCTGGAGTCGAATACCACGCCGCACGGTGCCGTGCTCGAGGCGCTCAATCCGCTGACAGTCACCCTCGGCGTGACTAATGTCTCGTTCGTGGCGCAAGGTGTCGATTGGGTGCCTGAGCTGCTGTACGACATCATTCGCAAGGCTTATCAGCACCGCGGCTTCTCGTTCGTGCGCATCGTGCAGCGCTGCCCGGAGTGGCTGCCCACGATGTTCGAGCCCTGGCTCAAGGACCCGGCCAAGACGCTGCTGCTGACGCACAAGGACGGCCTGCAGCCGAGCAGCGAGCTGTCGCGCATCTATCGCAACCAGCGCGAGCACGACCCGGCCAACCTCCACCAGGCGCGCGAGATCGCCTCAAGCATCGACCCGATCCCGGTCGGCATCCTGTACCACGACCCCAACGTGCCCTGCTACGAAGACCTGCGCGGCGCAGGTCGACCGCGCACGCCGGCCACCATTCGCAAGGGACTGGAGGCCGAGTTCGACAAGGTCACTATTTGGCCGGACTCGCACCAGGGAACGCACCACGCCATGCAGCCCGCCCCGCAAGGCGCCGGGCGCGCGGCCTGAGAAAAGGGCGACAGCGATGGACATAGTCGCCAAGTTCCAGGACCAGGTGACGTTTCACCTGACGGGCGCAATCGATGGCGCAACCCTGCAGCCGGTCGCGGTCGCCGGTCTGCGGCCAGCGGCACTCGCGGGCCTGCACGACCTCACCCGGCTTCGCTACGACTTTCCGCTGGTGCTGGCGGATCTGGCGCACGGCGGCGAGGCGATGCCACTGTCGACGGTGATTGATCGCATGCTCACCACACTGGCGCCACGCGGCATCGAGGGCGAGCGCCTGCGACGCGAGGTGCTGCGCGTGGAGCGCGAGCTGCGCTGCCTGCTTGCCAGCGGCGAGCATGGACGCCTGCTTGACTTGTGGCACCGCGCCGTCGAGCGCGTGGTCGACGAGGCGGCCAGCAAGGTGCGCGCCGAGGTCGGCATGGCCGAGGTGCTGGTGCACGCAGGCGAGGCACTGAAGCTCGACGGCGCACTGGTTGACTGCACGCCGCAGTTGCCGGCGCAATTGCTGGCGCACGCCTGGCACACGGCAACGGCGCGCAAGGCCGAGCGCTTCATGGCAATGACGGGCCGCCTGTCGCGCACGCTGACCGACATCCTGCGCGCGGCGCGTGCCCGCTCCGCAGAAGGCCAGGCACCAGAGGCACTGCAAGCCGCCTTTGGCAGCGGGCAGGCCGATGCCTTCGATTTCACGATGATGTCGCGCTTGGTCCGGCGCAGTGCCACGCCCTATGAACTGCCCGTCACAAGGCGCAACCGCATCGAGCACACCCTGGCGGCCCTGCGCTGGCAGCCGTTCTTTGCCGATGACGCGGCGGCGATGAACTACAGCTTTGCCAGCTGTGACGCGGCGCTGGCTGCCTATCGTCAGCGGCTGCCGCAGCTGGTCGAGACGGTCAAGGCCATCGCGATTGCCGAGCTGGAGTGCGAGGGCCGCTACATCGAGGCCGAGCACGATCCGTTCTTTGAGCGCTTTTCCGCAGCCATGATCACGCCTGCCGACCTGGCGCTGTTCCCCGACTACCTGGTGCGCATCCCGCCATTGCAGAACACCGCAGCCGAGAACGCCGGGCTGCTCAACCTGCTGTCCGGCGCACTGCCGGTCAAGGTGCTGGTGCAGGTCGACGACGTGGTCGATGACAACGGGATTGGTGCCGCTGCCTACGCCTTTGGCGTGCGTCCAGCCCGCCTGGCCACCACGGCCATGGGGCTGGGCGGCATGTACGTGCTGCAAGCCGCGGCCAGCGCCATGGCCGCCCTGAAGCGACAGGTGGAGCGCGGCATGGAGTGCTCCGGCCCCGCCCTGTTCTGCATCTACGCCGGCTTGCCGGCCGATCGCGGCACCCTGCCCGCCTACTTGTCGGCCGCGCTGGCGATGGATGCGCGCGTGTTCCCAGCCTTTACATACGATGCGGCGGCCGGCCCCAACTGGTCCACACGGTTTGCCCTGCACTACAACCGTGAGTCGCAGGCGGATTGGGTGCGCGAACGCATCGGCTACGCCGACGACAAGCTGCAGCGTGCGGCCGAGACGCAGGCGGTAACCCTCGCAGACTTTGCGCTGGCCGACACGCAGCTGGCGCGGCACTTTGCAATCGTGCCGCGCGAGCGCTGCAACGCCGCGATGCTGCCTGTGGCCGACTGGCTGACGCTGGATGAACGTGACGCCAGCGCGCGCATTCCGTATGTGCTGGCGGTTGATCCGCAGGCGCGGCTGCAACGGGTGATCGTCGACGCCGCCTTGATGCAGGCGGTGCGACGCACGCTGCTGCTGTGACACCGGCTGCAGGAGCATGCGGGCATCAACGACTCGCACGCGCAGCGGCAGCTTGCCGAGCAGCAGGCGCAGTTCAAGGTGCAGGCGCAATTGGCGGCAGCGGCGACCGCGACGGCAGCGGCGAGTGCAACTGCGACTGCTACTGCTACCGCGCCATCGACCGCAACCCCCGCAGCCGCGTCGCTGGAACCCGCGCCTGCGCCGTCGTTAAGCGAGGCGCCCCCGTCTGATGTCGCCTGGATCGAGACCGCGCGGTGTCCGAGCTGCAACGAGTGCCAGACCATCAACCCGCGCATGTTTACCTATAACGCCAACCAGCAGGCCT
>JBIIZX010000359.1:0-4257 GCA_044346055.1 Burkholderiaceae bacterium
GATCGACAGCGGCAATGACACCATGATCGCCAGCGGCAGGATGAAGCTGCCGAACTGCGAGGCCAGCACGATGTAGATGAAGATCACGGCGAGCGCCAGCGCGCCGCCAATGGCGCCAAAGATCTCCTCCTGGTCCTTGATCTGGCCGCCGACGTCAAAACGCAGCCCCGGCGGCAGCTGGTAGCTCTTGACGAGTGCCTGCACGTCCTGGCCCGCGTCACCCGAGGGGCGCCCTTGCACGCTGGCAAACAGTGCCACGCGCCGCGTCAGGTCCTGGCGGCGAATGTTCTGCGGATTGAAGGTGGGCTCGATGGTCGCAATCGAGCGCAGCGGCACCACCTCGGCGGACCCGTCAGGTAGGTTGCGGCCAGTGGCGATGCTCAGGCCCGAGATGTCGTCGACCACGGAGCGATTGGAGCGCGGCACCTGTGTCACGACCTCGTAGTTCTGCCCGTCAGGCGCCAGCCAGTAGCCCGACAGCTCGCCGCCGACAAAGGCACGCAGCGTCGAGCCAATCTGCGCATGCGTGATGCCGTACTCGGCGGCCAGCTCGGGCTTCAATCGGACTGACAGCGCGGGCGTGCCCTCCTTGACCGAGATCTCGATGTCAGTCACACCCGGGATCTGCGCCACCTTGGTCTTCAGGTCCTTGATGACGCGGTTCATCTCGCCGTCATCATTGCCCAGCAGTGCGACGTAAATGGGCGTGTTGCCCCCCACCTTCATCTCCACGCCGGGGATCCGCGCCACGCGGGAGCGGATCGCCTGCTCGATCTGCGCTTGCGACCGCTGCCGCTCATGGCGCTGCGTCAGCAACAGGTTGATGCGTGCCACGTTGCGACCGTCACCGCCGCCGATCAGGCTGTCGATCGTGCGGATTTCCGGAAACTCGCGCAGCGCGTCTTCCACCCGCTTGACGCGCTCATTGGCGTATTCGAGGCTGGAGCCGACCGGCATCGTCAGCTGCACATTGGTGAAGCTCTCGTCGACCTGCGGTTCCATTTCGGTGCCCACCAGCCCCGCAATCGGAATGCTGATGAGGAAGCTCGCGGTGGCGAGCCACAACGTGACACCCCGTGGCGTCAAGGTTGCAAGGCGAGGGTTCAGCGCGGCGAGATCGAAAGTCCGGATCGCTCGCCACAAAGAGATCGCGGGAATGCCGATACGAGCCCGTGTTCGCGGCACGCGAAAGCCCAGCGAATAGCGCCGCGCCGATAGCGCCCAGTCGAGCAACGCGCCGTACCACTGGTGCCAGCGATCGACCCAGCGATCGAACACGCGCAGCACGGGGCCGACCACGGGCAGCCCGCGTGCGCCTTCCGGCGGATCTTTCCAGACCGATGAGAGCATCGGGTCGAGCGTGAAGCTCACGAAAAGCGACACCAGCACCGCCACCACCACGGTGATGCCAAAGGCATAAAAGTACTTGCCAACAATGCCGCCCATGAACGCAATCGGCACGAACACCGCCACCACCGAGAGCGTGGTGGCCAGCACCGCCAGGCCGATCTCATCGGTTCCTTCGAGCGAGGCCGTGTAATGGTCCTTGCCCATGTGCAGATGACGCACGATGTTCTCGCGCACGACGATCGCATCGTCGATCAGCAGGCCGATGCACAGCGACAGCGCCATCAGCGTCATGTAATTGAGCGTGAAGCCAAATGCGTACAGCGCAATGAAGGTGGCAATCACCGCGATCGGCAGCGTGAGGCCGGTGATGATCGTGCTGCGCCAGCTGCCCAGGAACAGGAACACGATCAGCACCGTCAGCAGCGCCCCTTCGATGATGGTGCGCTTGACGTTGTTGACCGAGCGCTCGACAAAGTCCGCCGAGGCCCACATGAACTTCAGCTCAACGCCGGGCCCCAGCAGTGGCTTCATGTCGCTGGCGGCCTGCTTGAGCGCCTGGCCGACTTCAATCAGATTGGCGTCCTGTGACTTGTAGACCCAGAAGCCGATCGAGGGCTTGCCATCCACCCGCGAGATCGAGCTGCGCTCTTTTTCCGTATCGAGCACCTGCGCGACCTGTGACAGCAGGATGGGGGCGCCGCCCTTGCGCGCCACGATGATCTTCCCGAACTCGGCCGCCGAGCCCATGCGCCCGTCCACGCGCACGATGGCGTCGGATGTCAGCGAGGACACGGTGCCCACGGGAACGCTCACATTGGCGTTGCGCAGCGCCTGTACCACCTGGTCGACGCTGACGCCAAAGGCCACTAGCTTGGCCGGCTCCACCTGCACCAATATCTGCCGCGTGACCGTGCCGCCCAGGTCCACCCGACCCACGCCATTGACGCGCTCGAACGCCTTTTCGACGACCTGTTCAGCGAGCAGCGTCAGCGCACGCTGCGACATGCCGTCGCCCACCAGTGCGAAGGTCGCCACCGGCTGCTCGTTCTCGCCGCCGCCGGCGCGTTGCACCACCGGGTCCTTGGCGTCGCGCGGAAAACCAGCCCGTATCTGCGCGATCTTGTCGCGCGTCTCTTGCAGCACGCGGTTGGTGTCGACATCGAGCCGGAACTCGATCCACGTGAGCGAGCGGCCTTCCTCTGACCGGCTCAGGATCCGCTTGACCCCGGCCACCGTGTTGACCGCGTTCTCGATTGGCTTGGTGAGGTCGTTCTCGACCTGCTCGGGTGACGCGCCGGGATAGCTGACCCAGATCTGCACCATTGGCAGTTCGATGTCCGGCATCGCCTCCACGCGCAGCTTGTTGTAAGAGAACAGGCCGAGCACCAGCAGGGATACCATCACCATGGTCGCAAAGACCGGGTGATGGATCGAGACGCGCGTCATCCACATGTGCGCCCCGGCCTAGTTCATCGCCGCCGCGGGCTTGCTGGCCGCGGGCTTGTTGCTGTTCTCGGTCTCCGCCACTGCATCGGTCGGCGTGCCGCTCATCACTTTGGCCGCCATGCCGTCGCGCAGGTTGTCAAACTTGGTGGCGATCACACGGTCAGCCGGTATGAGCCCGCTCCGAATCTCAACCATCTGCGCACGCTCATCGCGCCGGCCCAGCGTCACCGGCTGCTTGCGCAGCTTGCCTTCAGCCAGGGTCCATACGAAATCGATCGCGCCGTCGTTACGGGTGGCGGCGATCGGCAACGCCGGGACCGGCCGCTCGCCGCCCACGTGCAAGTACACCTTGGCGAACATGCCCGCACGCAACACCGTCTTGTCGTTTGGAAGCGAGACGTAGAAGTTGATCGAGCGCGTGCCAGTCTCCGCACTCGGATTGATGCGCTCGACTCGCCCCTCGAACTGACGGTCGGAAATGCCCTCGATCGCCACCATTGCGCGGGCGCCCGGGGCAATCTGCGCGACGTCTGATACGGCCGCCTGCGCCTGCACTTCCAGCTTGCTCAAGTCGACGATGCCCACCAGCGGCGCATCCAGTCCCACCTTCTCGCCCGGCTGCACATGCCGCTTGGACACATGCCCACCGATGGGCGCGCGGACGATAGCGTCGTTGAGCGTGAGCTGGGTCTGTGCGAGCTGCGCCTGCGCGGCCTCGACTGCCGCGGCCTGCGCCCGAAATGCCGCATCGGCGGTGTCAAAGGCGTTTTGCGAGATGAAGTTCTGCTTGACGAGCTGCGCGTTCACTTGCCGCGTGCGGTCGTACTGCGCCAGATTGGCCTTGGCGGACTCAAGCGTCGCACTGCGCTCGGCCAGTTGCACGCGCACGGCGGCGGTGTCGAATTCAACCAGCACCTGGCCCGGCACCACGCGCTCGCCTTCGCGCACATGCACCACGCGCACTTCGGCCGACAGCTTCGAACGCACCGTGGCCTGCGACATGGCGATCACCGAGCCTGGCATGGCCAGTTCGACCACCACCGGCCGTGTGGTCAGGGACACCACATCAGCGGCCGCGAACTCCAGCGGGCCTGCCTCTTTCTTCTTCTCCGGGCCCTGCTGCGCTGACATGCGCAGGGCCACGGCACTACCCACGCCCAGCAGAGCCAGGACCACCACGCTGAGCCCGATCAATTTGCGCCGATTCATGTTTCCCCGCTCGTCCGCCCTTGTGAGGCTGCGCCGCTGTCATCAGTGTGGGGCGAATTATCCGGAACGCTCCCGGCAGCGGCAGCGTCTTTGCGACGAAGTGCGACAAATGCCGACAGACTGCGCCCGAAACTGCGCGGACCGAGCCCGCAATCGGGATAGGGGCCGATCGTCGCTGATCGGGCCCCTCCCACACCACCCGGCATGCGGGTCCGCACCGGGCGGTTCGAGATGTTGAGGTCAGGAGAATCT
>JBIIZX010000360.1:0-4256 GCA_044346055.1 Burkholderiaceae bacterium
ACGCAGCGCAACCCCAGCCCAATGATCAACGCCCAACCGCACCGCTCACGATAGTTGTCGCTAACAGCTCAGGATAGTTGACGCCGGGCATCCGCAACCAAGAAAAGGAAGACGAGCGCCTGGATCAGCTTGGCCTGTGGAGATAGTCGGCCACCTTCAGGTGGCTCCACCCATGTGGGCTCGCGTTAGCGAGCCCGACAGCCGCTTTGAGCGGCTCACAAAACGAATGCCCTCGGCTTTGCCGGTGATTGTTACTGCATGCTGGCGGCCCGCAGCACCGTGGTTACGAGTAAGGCACAAAAGCAAAAAGGCCCGGGGACACCGGGCCTTTTTGCTGGCAATGCTGCCGAAATTCAGTGGTCGGGGCGGCGGGATTCGAACTCGCGACCCCTTGCACCCCATGCAAGTGCGCTACCAGGCTGCGCTACGCCCCGACTCAAGGATGGATTGTACGCGAGCCCGCGCGGTCACTTGTCGTTGAGTTGCTCGCGGATCGCCAGCAGTTCGGCACGCAGGTCCGGTGTCGCCTCCGCGGCAGGCGCCAGCGGCGTAACTTGATGGCCGTTGGCCCGGGCGCGGGAATCGCGCCCCCCTTCGAGGCGATTGCGTGCACCACTGATGGTGAAGCCCTGTTCGTAGAGCAGTTCGCGGATGCGGCGGACCAGCAGCACTTCATGGTGCTGGTAATAGCGCCGGTTGCCACGCCGCTTGATGGGCCGCAACTGGGTGAATTCCTGCTCCCAGTAACGCAGCACATGGGGCTTCACACCGCACAGGTCACTGACCTCACCAATCGTGAAGTAGCGCTTGGCGGGGATCGGCGGCAGGACGACCTGCCCTTCGGTGCGCTGCATGATGAACGCCCGCGCTTCAGCCTCAGGCGCCCTGCAGACGGGCGACGGCCACTTTCAACTTCTGGCTGGCGTGAAAGGTCACCACGCGGCGGGCAGTGATGGCGATCTCTTCACCGGTCTTGGGATTGCGGCCGGGGCGCTGCGGCTTGACGCGCAACTGGAAGTTGCCAAAGCCAGAGAGCTTGACCGACTCACCGCGTTCCAGCGCCGCGCGAATCTCGTCGAAGAATCCGTCAACCATGTCCTTGGCTTCGCGCTTGTTCAGCCCGAGCCGCTCGAACAGGGCGTCCGCCAGCTCTGCCTTGGTCACAGTGCGGCTCGCGTTTTCGGTGTCCGTTCTCGATGGTGCAGGCAGCTCCGGGAACTTGAACGCCGGCATGTGCTGGTTGTTATCCATGGGTCTTTACTTACGCAGGCGGGCTCCCAGCCGAATGCCGAGTTCCTCGACAATGCTCTCGACCGCCGCGTCGGCATCGCTGTCGCTCAGGGTTCGATCAGTATCTTGCAGAAGAATTCTGAAGGCAAGGCTTTTCTCTTTATTTAACAAAGCGTTAGCGCCTGCTTCCGCGACTTTGCCTGAAGCAGCGTGGGCGCTTCCGCCGGACGGTCGATACAGGTCAAAAAGGCGGAAGTCGGCCAGGGTTGCCAGGTGTGGGTCGGCCCTGCGCCGGGCCTCGACTGCGTCCAGCACCTGCTGCAGTTGCACGTCTTCGCCAAACCACAGTGCAACGTCACGCTGCACTGCAGGAAAGCGCGGAACCCCGCCGATGCGCGCCAGTGGTCGCGGCAACAGGGGCGCCACGTCGAGCTCGAACAACACGGCCGGACGCGGCAATTCGTAGCGCTGCTGCAGCCGCGGATGCAACTCGCCAACCCAGCCAGCGGCCTGCCCGTCGATCTCAATGCGGGCACTGCGGCCGGGATGCAGCGCCGGATGACTGGCGCTGACAAAGCGCAGCGGCCGATGCGCAGCCAACCGTTCTACGTCACCCTTGACGTCGAAAAAGTCAGCCTCACGCTTGGCCAGACCCCACTGCTCATCTGCCGCCAGGCCGTACGCCAGGCCGGCGACCCGTAGTGGCTGCTCAAGCCCACCGACTTGAAGAGGCCCTTCGGCGGCGTCGGGCGCTTGCAGGAAAACGCGGCCGAGTTCGAACACACGCACCCGCGTGGCCTTGCGGTTCAGGTTGTAACGCAGCACGGCCACCAGCCCGCCAAGGAGGCCCGAGCGCATCACGGCAAGGTGACTGGCGATGGGATTGAGCAGGCGGAGCGGCTTGTCGTTGGCAGCGAAATCACGCTCCCACTCAGCCTCGACGAAGGCGTAGTTGACGAGTTCCTGGTAGCCGGCCGCCGCCAGCCGCTGGCGCAGGGCATGTGGACTCAGGCGCGTCTGGGTCGCCGCGCGCATGGCGGCGGGCGCGCGCGGCGGCAGCGCGGGGATCTTGTCGAAGCCGTGCAAGCGGGCCACTTCCTCGATCAGGTCTTCCTCGATCTGCAGATCAAAGCGCCAGCTGGGCGGTGTGACCACGAAGCGCTGCTCGTGGTCCCCCTCCTGCTGCCACTGGAAGCCGAGTCGGTCGAACACCGCGCCGATCTCGGCGTCCGTTACCGGGATGCCGATAACCTTGCGGCAGCGCGCCGCCCGCAGCACCACGGGCGTGCGCGCAGGCAGTTGTGTCACCTGGTCATCCACGGGCCCCACCCGCGTCGCGGGCGCCCCGCAGATGTCGAGCATGAGCCGCGTGATGTATTCGATGTGCTCCACGGTGGTGGCGAAGTCGACCCCGCGTTCGAAGCGGTGACCGGCGTCGGTGGAGAAGTTGTACTTGCGGGCCCGGCCCTGGATCGCCTCTGGCCACCAGAACGCGGCCTCGACATAGACGTTGGTGGTCTTCAGCGACACCGCGGTTGATTCGCCGCCCATGATGCCGGCCAGCGACTCCACACCGTGCTCATCGGCGATGACGCCAACCCACTCGTCCAGTGCCACCGTGCTGCCATTGAGCAGCTCGAGCGACTCGCCGGGCCGGCCCCAGCGCACCGTGAGCCCGCCCTTGACCTTGTCCAGATCAAACACGTGCGTGGGCCGGCCGAGCTCGAGCATCACGTAGTTCGAGATATCGACCAGGGCCGAGATCGAGCGCTGGCCACTGCGCTCCAGGCGCCGCTTCATCCAGTCCGGTGTGGCGGTCTTTGCGTTCAGGCCGCGGATAACCCGGCCGGAAAAGCGACCACACAGGTCGGCCGCCTCGATGCGCACGGGCAGGCGCTCATTCAGCGTCGGCGCCACTGCCTCCGTGCGCCCCAGGCACAGGCCGGCGCCAGTGATCGCCGCCACTTCGCGCGCCACGCCCACCACACTGAGGCAATCGCCGCGATTGGGCGTGAGCTTGATGGTGAACTTGCGGTCATCCAACGCCAGTACCTCGCGGATATCTCGGCCCAGTTCCACGCCAGGCGCGTCGCCATCGAGGATCATCAGGCCCGCATGGTCCTCTGATAGACCTAGCTCGCGCGCCGAGCACAGCATTCCCTCGGAGGGCACGCCACGCAGCTTGGCCTCTTTGATTCGAAAGTCGCCCGGAAGCACCGCGCCCACAAGCGCACAGGGCACGCGGATGCCTGCCGAGACGTTGGGTGCACCACAGACGATGCTCAAGAGCTTGCCGCTGCCGGCATCGACCTCGCAGACCGTGAGCTTGTCCGCACTTGGGTGCTTCTCGACCTTGCGCACCTGCGCCACCACCACGCCAGAAAATGGCGGCGCGGCAGGCACCACGTCCTCGACCTCGAGCCCCGCCATGGTCAGTGCGTGGGCCAGTTGTTCGCTGTCCAGCGCCGGGTTGACGTACTGGCGCAGCCACTGCTCGGAAAACTGCATGTCGGTCTCGGCGCCCTAGTTGAATTGAGAGAGAAAGCGCAGATCGCCTTCGAAGAACAGGCGCAGGTCATCGACCCCATGCCGGATCATTGTCAGCCGCTCGATCCCCGAGCCGAAGGCAAAGCCGATGTAGCGCTCCGGATCAAGCCCGAAGTTGCGCACCACCGTCGGATGCACCTGGCCAGCACCAGAGATCTCCAGCCACTTGCCCTTGTTAGGCCCGGCCGTGAACATCATGTCGATCTCGGCCGAGGGCTCGGTGAAGGGAAAAAATGACGGACGGAACCGCACCGCCAGATCATCATTCTCGAAGAAGCGCCGCAGGAAGTCGGTGTAGACGCCTTTGAGGTCGGCGAATGAAATGTCCTCGTCGATCCACAGTCCCTCGACCTGGTGAAACATGGGCGAGTGCGTGGCGTCGGAATCAACCCGGTAGGTGCGGCCGGGTGCGATCACCTTGATCGGCGGCTTGTGCATGCGCGCGTAGCGCACCTGCATCGGCGATGTATGGGTGCGCA
>JBIIZX010000025.1:0-14187 GCA_044346055.1 Burkholderiaceae bacterium
GCGCTGGCGCCCTTCGTGGTGCGGCCGCCGATGCTCGCCAGCATGGCGCGCTGGGTGATCGACCCCATCACCTTCCTGCGCAGCGCTTTGGGCAACCCGCAGTTTCCGGTACCCGACGTCACCACCGAGGCCGGCCGCCGGCTGCTCTTCGTGCACATCGACGGCGACGGCTTTGTCTCGCGCGCCGAGCGGCCCGGCTCGCCCTTCGCCGGTGAAGTGCTGCTGACCGACGTGCTGCAGCAGCGGCGCATCCCGCACACGGTGTCGGTGATCCAGGGGGAGATCGCCGGTAACGGCATGTTTGCGCAGCTGGCCCCGACACTGGAGGACATCGCGCGCCGCATCTTTGCCCAGCCGCACGTGGAGATCGCCAGCCACTCGTTCTCGCATCCGTATTCGTGGCGCAAGCTGGCGCAGGGCACGCGTGAGGGCGCTGGCGATGCCAGGCCACTCAATCTGATGCTGCCCGGCTATGAGTTCAACCTGCAGGCCGAGGTGCCGGGCAGCGTGCAGTACATCGACACCAAGCTGGCACCGGCGGGCAAGCGCACGCGGGTTTTCCTGTGGACTGGCGACACAGTGCCCACGCAGGAGGCGGTGGCGCTGGCGGATGCCACCGGCGTGCTCAACATGAACGGCGGCGACACGCTGATCACGCGCAGCGAGCCCACGCTGACCGAGGCCTCGGGACTCGGGCTGTTGCGCGGACCGGCGTTGCAGGTGTTCGCGCCGATGCAGAACGAAAATCTCTACACCAGCAACTGGACCGAGCACTTCTACGGCTTCGAGCGCGTGATCGAGACCTTCGAGTTGACCGGCAGGCCGTTGCGCCTGAAGCCGATCAATATCTACTACCACGTCTACTCGGCCACCAAGGCCGCCTCGCTGACCGCACTGAACCGCGTGTACGACTGGGCCGGGCAGCAGAGCACGGTGCCGGTGTATGCCTCCGATTACATCAGGAAAGTGGTGGACTTTCATGCGCTGGCCATCGCGCGCGACTGGCGCTCGCGCGAGCCCGCCTGGCGCGTGCGTAGCGAGGGCGCTCTGCGCACGCTGCGTCTGGCGCCCGACACCGCAGTTGCGCTGGGCGCGAGCAGCAACGTGGCCGGCGTGGCGCCGGGGCCGCGCGCGCGCTATGTGCATTTGGCCGGTAGCGACGCGCGCGTGAACTACGGCAGCGAGGCGCGTACGCCGGTGCATGTGGTCAGCGCGGCCGGCTGGATCAGCGATCTGACTCGCAGCGACCGCAGCCTGAGCTTCACGCTCAACAGCTACACCGCACCGACCTTTACCCTGGCTCAGGCCGAGCGCTGCCGCGTGCGCATCGACGGTCAGGACAGTGCGGCGCTTTCCGTCGCCCGCGAGCACGGCGGCATCACCACCACATATGAGCCCAAGCGCAGTGAGCCAGGCAAGCAGCCAGCCCCTCCGAACGCGCCGCGCCAGCACCTCGTCGACGTCCGCTGCGCGTGAGCGCGTGCGGCTGATGCCGCCCGCGGTTGCCCTCGGACTCGGCCTGCTGGTCGCGGGTGCACTCGCCTTCGTCTTCCCCTATCGCAGCCTGGAAGAAGAGATCTCGCGCGCGGCCAGGACCAACGCTCTGGCCGATCCGTTGCAGATCGCCTACCTGCGCGCCTGGCTGCGCGTGCGGCCTGAACTGGCCAGCCTGCGCCTGACGCTGGCAACCCAGCTTGTCCATGCCAACGAGCTGGCGGCGGCACGCGCCGAGCTCGCAGCCCTCAATGCACTGGACGCAGCACGCCGCGACCCACGCCTGATGCAGCGCGCGGTGCTGCTTGAGCTCGACATCGGCGGCATCGAGCTGAGCCAACTGCCGGCAGGCGATCCGCAGGCGCACGCATTGCGCAGCCAGTTGCATGCGCGGCTGGCCGAGGTAGCGCGCAGCCGCATCACCATCGCCCAGGTCGACCCCTTCGACGTCGAACTCGCGCGCCGCGCCACTGGCTTGCAGGCGCGCGACGCCGCGCGGCTGCTGTGGCAACGGGTGCTGGCCAGCAGCCTGCGACTGCCCCCCAGGCAGTGGGAAGACGCGGGCCGCGCGATGCTTGGCTTGGGCGAGGCCGATGTAGCCGCCGAACTGCTGTTTGCTGCCCGTCGTGCGACGAGTGAGGCGATGGCGGACACAGCGGCGAGCCGTGGCGAAGAGCGGCGCCTGTTCATGGCGGCGCTCGCAGCCTTGCAGAGCGAAGGCAATGCGGCGCTGGCGCTGTCAGCAGCGGAGCGCGAGCTCGGCACGCTGGCGGCTGACACCGAGACTCTCGAGTTCCTCACGCGCCTGGCCCTGGCTGCCAACCGGCCCGAGATCGCGCAACGCTACGCACGCATGCTGCTCAAGCTCGCACTGCTGCCGGCCGCCGTGCAGGCGCTGCAGGCGCGCGGTGCGCCGGTGCCACCCGGCTGGCTGGCCTTGCTGCAGGCGATGACTCAGCGCGTACAACAGGTGCAGTACATGCGTTCGGCGCCGCCCGTGCAGCAAGCGCAGGAAGCAGCGCCCGCCCGTGACGCCGAGCTGCAGCGCACGCCGCGCCTGCCCTATGACGAGCGGCTCTACACGCTCGCCTTCGAGGTGTTTGTCGCCAACGGCAATCTGCGTGATGCAATGGCGGTGGCGCAAGCCGCCGTGCGCCAGGTGCCGGGTAATCCCAGCTGGCGCCTGCGGCTGGCGCAGGTAGCTGATTGGTCTGGCGATGCGCCGCTCGCACTCGAGCAGTGGCACGCCATGGCGCTGGCGAGCAACGACCCGGCGGCCTGGGCCGAAGTGCAGCGCCGCGCGCCGCAGGTGTTTGACACCGCGCGCTGGCTGCAGGCGCTCGAGTTTGCGCTGCAGCGCCGACCTGGCGACTTTGCTCTGACGCGACAGCTGGTGGCCGCCTACGAACAGCAAGGTGTGCCCGAGCGCGCCATCGCGCTGCTGCAGCGGTTGCCGGCGTCGGCCGATGCCATCGAACGGCGCCAGCGGCTCGAACTGCTCGCCGAGCTTGCCCAGCGCAGCGGCCGTGACGACGTGCGCACGGACACGCTGCAGCGCCTGGTGCGCGAATTTGGCGCGCGCACGGCCTACGCCCTCGGCTTGGCCGAGCTGGCCTATGCACGCGGCGATATCGAAGGCGCATTTGGCGCGCTGGCAGCGGCCGCGCCGAACACCGGAGCGCCGGTCGCAGCCGAGGATCTGCAGCGCGAGTTCTGGCTCGCCTATGCCGACATGGCGCTGGCCACCGGCCGGCCCAATGAGGCCGAAGCGGCGCTGCGCCTGCTGGTGGCGAGCCCGAATGCCGGCGAATCCGACTTCACCAGCCTCATCGCACTCACGGAACCACTGCAGCCGCTGGAGGCGGCCGCCCTGGCCGAGACCGCCTTCACCCGCTTTGGACCAAGTTACCTCGCGCTGCAGTCGCTCAGGCTGTGGATCGCACACGGCAGGGCGCAGGACGTGCGTGCCTTTCTGGCGCGGCGTACCGTCGCCGAGCGCAAGACGCTGGCGCGCGAGCCGGCGTTTGCGCTGCAGCTGGCCGCATTTCATCTGCGCGAGGGTGACACTGGCGCGGCCATCGCCGCCGCCCGCCAGGAGCTCGCGCTCGATGCGCAGCTGGCTGAGGCGCGCGCGCTGCTCATCTGGGCCCTGCTCGCGCAACGCGACGGCGGCGCGCTGCGCGCCGAGCTGCTGGCGCAGGCGCAGGCTCCAGCCAAGGCGCCGGAACTCGACGCGCCCTTTGCCGCTGCCTGGCTGGCGCTGCACGAGCCGCGCCGCGCGCTGATCTACCTGCGGCCAACCGCAGCGGCGCGCCAGGACCCGCTTTGGCTCACGGCGAGTGCCGACGCCTATGAGCAACTGGGACACGTGGAGCTGGCGTGGCAGCTGCGGCGGCTGGCGTGGCTGGCAACGCCAGGCACGGCAAGCGCTGCAGGCAGCGCTGCTTACGGTAGTCCGGCAAGCCCTGCGGATCGCGCCGCGCGCGAGCTCGCCTTGCAGGCCGAGCGGCGCCAGCTGTCGCTCGCGCCGACCTTCAGCACGAGCGACGCGGCCCGCGAGCGCCTGCAGCGCCTGCTGCGCGCCGACCCCACCGTGAAAACCGGCGAGGGCCGCGATGCGGTGCTCGGCTATGCCATCTCGCGCGGGCTGTATGAGCTGGCAGACGCCTGGCTGCAGCAGCAGTACCGCAACAGCCGCGAGCGGCCCGGCTGGGGCGCATTGTCGGTCGCACTCGCCAACGATGATCGCGCCCAGATCGCCGTGCTGCTCGACAGCGCGCCGGAGTGGCTGCCACTGGCGGACCGGGTCGATGCGGCCGCACGCTTGCGGCGTCGCGGCCAGGCGCAGAGCCTCGCCTTCGATGCTCTCGAGGGCCGACCCGAGAACGACCTGCTGCAAGAGCGCCTGGTCAACAACACGCTGGCGCCGCTGGCGGCGGCACAAGGGTTGGACGGCACACTGCGGGGCTTTCGCCAGCGGCCGCTGGAAGAGCGCGCAGCTGCGCTGGCGGGCACGCTGGCGCTGGGGCAGCGCTATTGGCTGCACGCAGTACTGGGCAGGGTCGAGCGCAGCAGTACCGACACCGCCCAGCTGCTCGATCCGCCCGATGAGCGCAACGCCTCGCTCACGCTCGGCGGCGGCGCTCTGGCCGAGGGCGCGCGCCTGCGCTGGAGCGTCGGGCTGCAGCAGCGCACCGTGTTCGCGACCACCACCGGCGCGCTGGCGCAGGCGCAGTGGCGCGCCACGCCGCGGCTGGACCTGAGCGCGGCGTTCGGCCTGGCGCAACCCGCCACCGACAACGCGCTGCTGCGTGCCGGTGGCCAGCGTGACTTTGCCGAGGCGGCCGCCGAGCTGCGGCCCAGCCTGCGCGAGTTCATCGTGCTCGGCGCCAGCAGCAGCCGGCTGCAGGCGCAGGGCGGTGGTGCCGTTGGCGACACCCAGACCTTGCGCGCCGAACTCGGTCACCGCGTGCGGCTGGAGTACCCGGACCTCACCGTGCGACTGACCTATGCCACCCTGCGCTACCGTGCCCGTGACGGCGTGGCGGCGCCACTGCTGGCGCTCGTACCCGAGGAGCAGCGCCCGTTTGCCAGCAATGCCACGTTGCTGCCCCAATCCACCGAACAATGGGCCCTGCGTGCCAGCTGTGGCGACAGCGTGGTCGCTACGTACACGCGTGGCTGGCGGCTGTTCTGTGGCGCCGCGCTCACGCATGATGCGCAAGGCGGCGCCGGCAGCGAGTGGTTGCTGGGCGCGCGCGGCGCCGTGTTCGGCACCGACCAGCTGGAGTTGAGCGTGGGCGGTGGCACCAGCCTCGGCGCGACGCGCATCCCGTACACGGAAATCATCATCAACTACCGCAGCTTCTTTTGAAGGGGAAAACAACAATGACCCGCCGCCCTGCCCCGAACCTCGTTCTGTACCGCCTTCTGCCGCTGCTGCTGGCGGCGCTGCTGTCGATGCTGTTTTCAGCCTGCTCGACCGTGGACCGTGCTCCGCCGGTGGAGCTCGACCGCAACATGCGCTGGGTCGTGCTGCCGCTCATCAACCACACCGAGACACCGGGCGCCGGCCAGCGCGCCTCGGCGGTACTGGAGACCGTGCTGCGCACCCGCGGCATCAAGGATGTGCAGAGCGCGCCGGTGGCGCTGGCCGCGCAATCGGCGGATGCGCTGTTCGAGGCGGGCGATGTGCAGGCGCAATTGCAGGACAAGGCGCTGGCCTGGGCGCGTTCGAGCGGTGCACGCTATGCCGTTGGTGGCACCGTGACCGAATGGCGCTACAAGGTCGGCGTGGATGGCGAGCCCGCCGTCGGCTTGACCCTGCAGGTCACGGATCTGGCAACCGGGCGCGTGGTGTGGTCCGCCGCAGGCGGCCGCAGCGGCTGGAGCCGCGAGGCCTTGTCCGCCGTGGCACAGAAGCTCGCACGCGAACTCACCGCGCCGCTAGGGGGTTGAACGACATGCAACCCAAGACAATTCGCCGATCACCATCCACCGATCACGGATCACGGATCACGGATCACTGATCACCAAATGTTCAAGTCCTACTTCATCGGCAAGCCCAAGGGGCCGCGCCTGGCGCGGCTGCGCCGCGTTGATCCGGCGCAGCGCGCGCTCGGGCGGCTGCTGCCGCGTGCGCTGATGGCGCGCCGGCAGGCCGACTGGCGCCTGGCGCTGGCCGAGACCATCGGTGTGATGGTGGTCGCCGTGGCACTGTCAGCCTGGGTGCGGCCGGGTGACCCGCTGTGGACGGCGGCAGCCTTTCCCTGGCTCTGGGTGCTGGTGGCCATTTTGTCGCTGCGCTATGGCAGCGCGCATGGCGTGGTCGGCATGGCGATCGCCTTCGGCGCGTGGTTCCTGCTCGATGAGCTGCGCGGGCCGCTCGGCGAGTTTCCGCGCGCAAGCTTTCTCGGTGGCCTGGTGCTGGCACTGGTCGCCGGCGCCTATGCCGATCGCTGGCTGGCACAGCTGGCGCAAGGGCGTGCGGTCAATGCCTATCTCGATGAACGGCTGCAGGTCCTCACGCACCATCATTTCCTGCTGAGCGTCTCGCATGACCGGCTCGAGCAGGAATTGCTCACGCGTCCGTTCACCTTGCGCGAGACGCTGTACACGCTGCGCCAGCTAATCAAGCCCGGCGCCTCAAGCGATGAACTGCCGGCCGCCGACTGGGTTCTGCAGATGCTCGCGCGCACCTGCCGAATTGAGGCCGCCGCGGTGTTTCCGATCCGCGCGCTCACGGTGGTGCAGCGGCCGGCGGCCACCCTCGGCAGCTTTGGCAGCACCGCCGGCGGCGCTGTCGACCAAAGCAGCAAGGGCGCGCTGCGCGGCGAGTCCAATGCGCAGGCCCTGCTAGATCACGAAGACCCGATGCTGCTCGCCGCACTGGAAAGCGGCCAGCTCATGCACCTGCAGAGCGAACCGTTGATCGATGCCGAGGCACCCAGCCGCTACGTCATCTGCGCGCCTCTGGCTGCCGCCAACGGCAAGACCTATGGCGTGCTGGTGGTTGAGCGCATTGCCTTCACGGCCCTCACGCTGGAGAACCTGCAGTTCATGACGGTGCTGCTGGCCTATTACGCCGACAGCCTCGATCCCGAGCAGCTCACCGCGCCACTGCTGACTGCCTTCTCGCGCTGCCCGCCAGAGTTTGCGCTTGAGCTGGCGCGCGCGCAGCGCCTGCTCACCACGGCCTTCCTGCGCTCCTCGCTGGTGGCCTTCCGCCTGCCGGCGGATGCGGCCCGTGCTGAAGACCTGGCGCAGCGGCTGCAACGGCTCGGCCGCAACCTGGACGTGAGCTGGCTGCACGCGGAGTCCGGCAAGCGCGTGCTGCTGGTGCTGCTGCCGCTCACCGATGCGACCGGGCTCAGCGGTTACGCAGAGCGCGTGGAGCGGCAGTGGCGCGAGCAGTACGGCAGCGATCTGGCCGGCAGCGGCATCACCGTGCACTCGGCCGAGATGGACGAGCGCGATCTCACCCAGCAGATGGTCAGTCTGCTGCAGCGTGCCCATGCTTAAGCTCTGGTTCGGCGCACTCGGCCTGGAAGCACTTGCGCTGGCGCTACTGGCCACCCGGCAGGACGCCTTGATCATTCTCAGCGGCTACCTGCTCCCGCACGCCGGGGCCAGCGCGCTGGTGGCGCTGGCCTGCGCGCAGATCTTTCCTGCGCCGTATCGCAAGCCGCGAGCTCTGGTGCTCGCCCTGCTGTTTGGTTTCAACTTCTTCGTGCCGATCGTGGGCCTGGTGGTCCTGTTGGTTGCGGTGGTCGCCGGCAGCCTGTTTCCGCAGCTGTTGAAGCCGCGCGTGTTTGATGCGGTGCCGCGGCCCGAGTTCACTGTGACCGAAGATGCGCCGCAGACACTGCGTGGCGCGGCAGCACGCGCGCGCCTGTTCAACCGCGCCGCGCCCAGCGCCGCGCGCGAGGAAGCCCTGTTCGCGCTGGCTGCCAACGGTGCGGCCGGCAGCGGCGAGCTGCTGCGTGAACTGCTGGCCGATCCATCCGATGACCTACGCCTGCTGGCCTACGGCATGCTCGACCGACGCGAGAAGGAAGTCTCCAGACGACTGGCAGCCGAGCGGCGCCTGCTGCAGATGGCCGAGAGCGTGGACGACCGCGACGCCGCGCGTGCCATCTGTGGCCGCATTGCGCACCTGTACTGGGAGCTCGTCTATCAAGGCTTGGCGTTTGGCGACACCGCCCGCTTTGCGCTCGAGCAGACGCTGCTGTTTGCCGAGAGATCGCTGGATGACTCACCGCGCGACGGCGCCACCTGGCTCATGATCGGCCGCGTGCGCATGCTGCGCGGCGAGCTGCGCGCGGCCGAAGGCGCGTTGAACGAGGCGCTGGCCTACCAGGTACCAAGGCGCACCATGATCCCGTACCTGGCCGAGCTGCGCTATGCGCAGAGGCGCTATGCGGACGTGCGCGGGCTGATGTTCGAGCTCGGCGGCCAGCAGGGCTCGGCCACGCTCACCGCGCTGCAGGAATACTGGGCCGCGTGATGACAAACGAGCTGACGAACAAGCCGACGAACGAGCCGGGCAAGAGCAACGCCACCACCGTCGACTTCGATCTCGGAGCACCAGTCTCAGCACCGGCTGCGGCCACTGCACCAGCGTCAGCTCCAGCAACTGCACACGCGCCGACGCCAACCCACCAGCGCCGCAACCTGTTGCGCAGCGCCGTCGATGTCGACGTGCTGCTGCTGCTCGAAGGCACGTTTCCGTACGTGAGCGGCGGCGTGTCGAGTTGGGTCAACCAGATCATCCGTGGCTTTCCGGACATCGTCTTTGGCGCCGTGTTCCTGGGCAGCCAGCGCGCCGACTATGGCGAGCTGAAGTTCGAGCTGCCCGATAATCTCGCGCACATGGACTGCCACTTCCTGCATGAGCCACAGGAAAGTCCGGAGCAGCCGGCCACGCGTCCCGGTACGCCCAGCGCCTTCGAGCAGAGCGAGGCCCTGCACGAGCAGTTCCGGCGCGCACGCGCCGGCGGGCACAGCACGCCGCTGGCGCATCAGCTGCAGGCGCTGCTGCCCATGATGCGCGGCGACGGCCCGCTGGCGCTGCGCGAGTTCCTGCACAGCGAGGCGAGCTGGGAGCACATCACCGCGCAGTACAAGGAGCGCTGCAGCGACACATCGTTTGTCGACTACTTCTGGACCGTGCGCATCATGCATGCACCGCTGTGGCAGCTGCTGGCGATAGCGGACGCTGCGCCGCGCTGCCGCGTGCTGCACACTGTGTCCACCGGCTACGCTGGCATGCTGGGCGCGCTGCTGTCGCAGGCGCAGGCACGGCCGCTCATCCTCTCCGAGCACGGAATCTATACCAAGGAACGCAAGATCGATCTGTTCCAGGCGCAGTGGATCCGCGACAACCGCAGCGTGTTCGAGCGGCGCGGCGGGCAGGTGGCCTACTTGAAGGACCTGTGGGTACGCTTCTTCGAAGGCTTGGGCCGCTGCTGCTACGGCAGCTCACGCCACATCGTGTCGCTGTATGAGGCCAATCGCCAGCGTCAGATCATCGATGGCGCGCCGGCTGAGCGCACGCAGTGCGTTCCCAATGGCGTGGACGTGGCGCGCTTCGCACCCCTGCGCCCGCCGGCAGATCGCGCTCCGCCGCCGGTGGCCTGCCTGGTCGGGCGCGTGGTGCCGATCAAGGACATCAAGACTTTCATCCGCGCCATCCGCAGCGTGGTCGATCGTGTACCCGATGCGCAAGGGTGGATCGCCGGCCCCGAGGACGAGGACCCGGCCTATGCCGAGGAGTGCCGCCAACTGGTGGATAGTCTCGGGCTCACGCAGCGGGTGAGCTTTCTCGGTTTTCAGCAGATGACCGTGTTGCTGCCGCAGGTCGGCGTGATGGTGCTCAGCTCGATCAGCGAAGCGCTGCCCCTGGTGATCCTGGAAGGCTTTGCCGCCGGCGTGCCCTGCGTGAGCACCGATGTGGGCTCTTGCCAGCAACTGATCCACGGCCTGGGCGAGGACGATGAAGCATTGGGCAGCGCCGGCGCCGTGGTGCAGATTGCCGATCCGCAGGCCTTGGGGGACGCCATCGTGCCACTGCTGCTGCACGCCGACCATTGGCACGCCGCCAGCCGCGCCGGCATCGCGCGCGTTGAGAAGTTCTACACGCAGCCGCTGATGTTAGAGCGGTATCGGCAGTTGTATGTGGAGTCGGGAGTGGAGTCGGGCGTTGCGTTGGGCGACCGCCCCAGCCTCAACGAGGGGCCGGCCCATGCTGGCTAGGGGAGCACGAGGGGACCAGCCGAGTCCCCTCGTTCCATTGATTGCAGGGAGCGCGCCAGCGCACTGCCTGCCATGGCACGACTGAAGGGAGCGCCATGGCAGGCATCGGCTACGAACTCAGACGCATCCTGCAGCGCGGCACGCTGCTGTCGATGTTGTCTGCCTATGGTTACGCCGGCGTCATCAGTTCGGGGCCGTGGGTGCTATCGATCGTCGGCGTGTTGTTGGTCGGTCTCATCGGCACGGCCGGGGGCGGGGTCAATCCGGCGGTGGCGCAGTTCCAGGTCTCGGTCACCTACCTGATCGCGGCCAGCCTCATCCTGACCGGGCCGCTGCAGTTGTCGTACACGCGCTTTGTGGCCGATCGCATGTTCGAGCAGCGCAATGACCTCGTGCTCCCCAACTTCCAGTCCATGCTGCTGGTGTCGATCATCACTGCCGGTGTGCTGGGGCTGGCTGCCGTGGTGTGGCTGTTCGATGGCACCAGCGTGCTGTATCGCCTACTGATGGTCGCGGGGCTCGTGCTGCTGTCGGCGATCTGGATGGCCACGGTGCTTCTGTCGGGGCTCAAGCAGCACAAGGCCATTTTGCTGCTGTACTTCACCGGCTACGCAGTGTCGATCGGTGCTGCGCTGGCGCTGCTCAAGCTCGGCCTCGGGCTCGAGGGACTGGTGGGCGGCTTCGTGCTCGGGCAGGCAGTGCTGCTGGCGGGCATGCTCGGTCTCATCATTCGTGAGTTTCCGGCCGATCGCTTCATGTCGTTCGAGTTCTTTCGGCCGGGCCAGCACTTTCGCGCGCTGATGGCGGCGGGGCTGGCCTACAACATTGCGATCTGGATCGACAAGCTGCTGTTCTGGTTATGGCCGACCACGGGGCAAGTGGTAATCGGGCCGCTGCGCGCCTCGGTGATCTACGACCTGCCGATCTTCCTCGCCTACCTGTCGATCATCCCCGGCATGGCGGTGTTCCTGCTGCGGCTGGAGACCGACTTCGTCGACTACTACGACGCGTATTTCAACGCGGTGCGCGGGGGTGAGTCGCTGGCCACCATCGAGCGGCTGCGCAACGGCATCGTCAGCTCGGCGCGCACCGGCATTCTCGACATCATCAAGGTGCAGTCGATTGCCGCGCTGCTGGTGATTGGCGGCAGCACGGTGCTGCTGCAGATCATCGGCATCTCGACGCTGTACGCGCCGCTATTGCACGTGATGGTGATCGGCGCCGGCCTGCAGGTCGTGCTGCTGGGCATCCTCAACGTGCTGTACTACCTCGACCGGCGGCGACTGGCGCTGATCCTCACGCTGCTCTTTCTTGGCCTGAATGCGCTGTTCACCGGCATTACGCTCGACCTCGGCCCCGAGTTTTTCGGCTACGGCTACGCCGGCTCGCTGCTGGTGGTCACCGTGGTCGGCCTCATGATGCTCGATCGTGTGTTTGAGCGGCTTGAGTACGAGACCTTCATGCTGCAGCCAGGCTGAGGTGGTCATGCACCGCTCGCCCTCGCCAATCCTTGTCACAGTTTGAACACCACAGCGTCCATCACACACTTGAGCGCCAGCGCGCTGGCCGGGGCCTACCGCGCCGGCAGCCTGCGGCCGATCGAGGTCGTGCATGCCTGCCTGGCGCAGATCGCGCGCTGGCAGCCGGCGGTGAACGCCTTCGCGCACGTGGACCATGCGGGCGCAATCGCGGCGGCCGATGTCAGTACCAAGCGCTGGCGTGACGGCGCGCCACTGAGCCCGCTCGATGGCGTGCCGGTGTCGGTCAAGGACTCACTGCACGTGGCCGGCATGCCGACGCACTGGGGCAGCTGGCTGTTGGGCGACTTCGTACCCGCTGCCGATGAAACGCCGGTGGCGCGCCTACGCGCGGCCGGCGCCGTGCTCCTTGGCAAGACCAATTGCCCCGAGTTCACGATGCAGGGTTACACCGGCAGCCCGCGCCATGGCATCACGCGCAACCCATGGAACCCGCAGCTCATACCCGGCGGCTCCTCCGGCGGTGCGATGGCGGCGCTGGCCAGCGGCTGCGGCGCGCTGGCACTGGCCACTGACGGCGGCGGCTCGATCCGCCGACCGGCGGGCTATGGTGGGCTGGTGGGCTTCAAGCCGAGCAGTGGCGTAGTGCCGCGTGCCGGCGGACTGCCGCCGCTCTACCTCGCGCATGAAGTGGCGGGACCGATGGCGCGCTGCATGCTGGACGTCCTGCTTGCGATGCGTGTGCTGGCGCCGGATGCGTTCAACCGCCCGGTGCTGGCGCCCGCCCGGCCGACCGTGCTGGCCGTCGCCCAGTTTGGCCAGCACCCGGTGGATGCACGCATCCGCGCCGCGTTTGCGCATGCGGTGGAGTGCATGCAGTCGCTCGGTGTGCAGGTCGAGCAGGCTGACCACTTCGATCTCGCCGAGGAGATCAACGCGCTGTGGCCGCGCCTGTCGTCGGCCGGGCTCGCGTGGATGTTCTCGCACGCCAAAGACTTCGCGGAGTTTTCTGGCGGCGTTGACGAAGCGCGGCTCGGGCCTGAGCTGCAAGCCATCCTGCACGCGGGCCGCGGGATGCCTGCCATTGGGCTCGTTGAGCTGCACCAAGCGATTGCGCGCGCCATCGAAGCTACGCAGCAGCTCTTTGCGTGCGTGGATTTCGTGCTCACGCCATCGGCGGCCGCCATGCCGTGGCCGGCGGAGCAAACGCACCCAACGCACATTGACGGCCAGTCAGTCGGTACGCGCGGCCACGCGGTGTTCACTGCGCTGGCCAATGCGGCGCACCTGCCCGCGCTCGCCCTGCCGTGCGGCGTGGCAGATGGCCTGCCGATCGGTGTGCAACTCATGGGCTCCCAAGGCGCGGATGCGCAGGTGCTGGCACTTGGCCAGCAACTGGAACTGGTGTTGGCGATGGCGCTCGACTGGCCCAGCTTGCCCACGACGCCCACGGTGCCGACATGATCACAGAACGCCACGCCGTGCTCGATGCAACGGCACAGCGCCTGGCCACCGCCTGGCGCGATGGCACGCAGATCCCCAGCGCCGAGGTGGCGGTGCGCGACGAGATCGAGGCGCGCCGGGTGCAGCACGCCGTGTGGCGCCTGCTCGAACCGCAAGCAGCGAGCCCCGGTGGGTGGAAGGTTGGCGCCAAGGGCCCGAGCGCGCCGGTGGGCGAGGCGCCGTTGCCGACGATGGGACTGCTGCAATCGGGTGTGGCAGTCGGCGGGCGCGACGTTCGCCTGCGCGGCATTGAACTTGAGTTGGCGCTGCGGCTTGGCCGCGATGTTGATCCTGATATCGGGCGCGATAACGATTCCGCCGCGATTAGCTCGGATGCAAGACTCTTGAGCTGCATCGATGCCGTGTGCAGCGCCATTGAGCTGGTGGAGACGCGGCTGGCGGACTGGGACAGCGCGCCGCCACTGGCCAAGCAGGCGGACCTGCAGAGCCACAAGGCGCTTGTGCTCGGCCCCTGGGCCGCGGCACCTGGGGCCTTGCCCGATCTGCGCGCAATGCGCGCGCAGCTGCATATCAATCAAGCCCTGCACGCCGACACCACCGGCGGCAATACCGCGCAGGACCTGGCGCGCCTGCTGCGCACACTGGCCGTCAGCGCCAAGGCGCGCGGACTGGCGCTGCGCGCCGGCCAAGTGATCACCACCGGCGCCTGCACCGGGCTCGTGTTCGCGCCGCGCGGCGCCGCAGTGCGCGGGCAGATCGACGACCTGCCACCGGTCGCACTTCGCTTCGCCGACTGAACGCCGATTTTGAACGCCGATGTGCGCGACTGGTGCGCGGCGCGCGTTGGCGCACCGTGCGCGTGCGTCGGGCACACGCTCACCGCGCTTTCGGTGCGGTTTCGTGCGTGCGGCGCTCCAACTGCGAGGCGGCACAGTCCTTGCGGACATGACGCGGGTCGGGACTAGAGCAGCGACAGATGTCTCTTCGGCCGCTGTCA
>JBIIZX010000361.1:0-4234 GCA_044346055.1 Burkholderiaceae bacterium
CAAGCTCAAGCAGCTGGGCGTGGAGCTTGGCCGCGGGGCCAAGCGCGGCCCGCAGGGCCCGGGCACGCCCGGCGTGCCCGACGACGAGCCGGCCAGCGACGATCTCGGTTGATCGCCCGGGTCGCTTCGAGGCAGCCATGAAGATCATCATCCTGGGGGCGGGGCGCGTGGGCACGTCGGTGGCCGAGAGCCTGGTGTCCGAGGCCAACGACATCACCGTCATCGACACCGACGGCACGCGCGTGGCCGACCTGCAGGAGCGCTACGACCTGCGCGGCCTGGTTGGCAACGCGACGCTGCCCTCGACCATGAAGGAAGCCGGCGCCGATGACGCCGACATGCTGATCGCGGTCACCTCGACCGACGAGACCAATCTGGTCGCCTGCAAGATCGCGGCCGACCTGTTCAATGTCCCCACGCGCATTGCGCGCGTGCGCAACACTGAGCTGCAGGAGCATCCTGAGCTCACCGGCGAGCAGGGCTTTCGCGCCACCCACATCATCTGGCCGGAGCAGAGCGTCACCGACTACCTCCTCAAGCTGGTCGAGTTTCCCGAGGCGCTGCAGGTGCTCGAATTTGCCGGCGGTGCGGCCAGCATGATCGCGGTGCGTGCCTTTGCCGGCGGCCCGCTGGTATCACACCCGATCCAGGACCTGCGCAAGCACATCCCGAACGTGGACACCCGCATTGTTGCCATTTTCCGCAATGACCGCAGCATCACCTGCGAGGGCACCACGATGGTCCAGCCTGGCGACGAGGTGTTCTTTCTCGCCGCCAGCGAGCACATCCGCACCGTGATGGCCGAGCTGCGGCGCATGGACAAGCCGGTGCGGCGCGTGATGCTGGCCGGCGGCGGCAACATCGGCATCCGGCTGGCGCGCGCCCTCAGTTCCGGCGAAGGCTTCGACCATCGGGGCGCCCGGTTCAACGTCAAGCTGATCGAGTTCAACAAGCGCCGCTGCGAGTACCTGGCCAGCCAGCTGCCCTCCGACGTGCTGGTGCTGCACGGTGACTCCACCGACGAGGACCTGCTCGGGGACGAAGGGGTGGCCGAGTGCGATCTGTTCTGCGCGCTGACCAATGATGACGAGAGCAACATCATGAGTGCGCTGCTGGCCAAGCGCATGGGCGCGCGCCGCACCATTGCGCTGATCAACCGCAAGAGCTACGGCGAGTTGATGCAGGGCGGCCAGATCGACATCACGATTTCGCCCTCGCATGCGACGCTCAGCGCCCTGCTCAAGCACGTGCGCCGCGGCGACGTGGTGGCCGCGCACAGCCTGCGCCGTGGTGCTGCCGAGGCGCTGGAGATCATTGCGCACGGCGATGCCAAGAGTTCGCGCGTGATCGGCCGCCGCATCGAGGACATTGAACTGCCGCGCGGGGTGACCATCGGCGCGGTTGTCCGCGTCAGCGGCAATGGCGCCGCGCAGAAGGTGCTGATCGCGCACCACGACACGGTGATCGAGCCGGAGGATCACCTGATCCTGTTCGTTGCCAACAAGCGCCTCATTCCGAAGATCGAGAAGCTGGTGCAGGTGGGGGTGGGGTTTTTTTAGCGTGTCGCGTGTACGCGAGCCCTCCGGGCTCGCACGTGCACGCGACATGGCGCGATCAGTTCGGCTTTGGTGGCGGAGCCACACAAAGCCGAAAGAAGGTCCACGCTCTCACTTTGCTTCGCTCGGACGGTGGCAAGACCGGGGCGGGCTGTCGCGGTAAGCACATAGGGGTTGCCGTGTGGTGGCCGGGCGGTCAATCTCGCCATACAATCGCCTGTTGCGGCGTGCAGGCGATCCAGCCGCAGCGGCGAGGAGCCGACAGCGGGGACACAGAGCCTCTATCTAGATCGCATCCAATGGAGTCCAAGGAGACCTGCATGCAGTTTATTAAGTCCGAGGAGGTGATCGCCTCCGGCGCTGACGCGTCCCCCGCGTCGACCACCACCGCCACCGCCGATCCGGCAAGCCGTCGCAAGTTCTTCTCCCGTGCGGCTGCCGCCACGGCTGGCGCCGCCGCGCTGGGCGTGCCGATGGTCTCGCGTGCGCAAACGGTGAGCTTCCGCTTCCAGTCCACCTGGCCTGCGAAAGACATCTTTCACGAATACGCCAACGATTTCGCCAAGAAGGTGAACGACATGGCGGGTAACCGCCTGAAGATCGAGGTGCTGCCGTCGGGTGCCGTGGTACGCGCATTTGACCTGCTCGATGCCGTGTCCAAGGGTACGCTCGATGGTGGTCACGGCGTGCTGGCCTATTGGTATGGCAAGAACTCCGCCATGGCGCTGTGGGGCTCGGGGCCGGCCTTTGGCATGAACGCCAATCAGGTGCTGGCCTGGCACTACTACGGCGGCGGCAAGGACCTGCTGGAGCAGATCTACAAGAGCCTGAACATGGGCGTGCAGTCGTTCATCTATGGCCCGATGCCAACCCAGCCGCTGGGCTGGTTCAAAAAGCCCATCACCAAGGCCGAGGACATCAAGGGCCTGAAATACCGCACGGTGGGACTGGCGGTGGACGTTTTCACCGACATGGGCGCAGCGGTGAACCCGCTGCCGGGCGGCGAGATCGTGCCGGCGCTGGACCGGGGTCTCATTGACGCGGCGGAATTCAATAACGCCACGTCCGACCGCATCCTCGGCTTCCCGGACGTGGCCAAGAACTGCATGCTGCAGAGCTTCCACCAGTCGGGCGAGCAGTTCGAGGTGCTTTTCAACAAGCCCAAGTACGACGCCCTGCCGCAGGAGCTGAAATCGGTGATCGACTACGCCGTACAGGCGGCCAGTGCCGACATGAGCTGGAAGGCCGAGCACCGCTATAGCCAGGACTACATCGAGCTGCGCACCAAGGACAAAGTCAACTTCTTCAAGACGCCGGATGCGATCCTGCGCCAGCAGCTGGCCTCCTGGGACACCGTGGTCGCCAAGAAAGGCGCGGAGAACGAGTGGTTCAAGAAGGTGCTGGATTCGCAGCGCGCTTTTGCAGAGCGCGTGTGCCGCTGGAGCTTCGACACCAACGTTGACTTCCGCATGGCCTACAACCACTACTTCGGCCGCCCGGCTGGCGCGCCGGCAAAGAAGGCCTGATCACAACGGGCCTTTGTAGGTAGCACTCCCTGGCGCCCCCTGCATTTGCGGGGGGCGCTTTCGTTTGCGAGCTCGCCACGCCTGAACGCACGCTGGACCAAGGATTCTCGATGCAGCGCCTGTTGCTGACGGTCGACAAGATCTCCACCTTCATGGGCCATATTTTTTCCTGGCTCATCGTTGCGCTCACTGCGCTCATCACTTGGGAGGTGTACTCCCGCTACGTGATGAACAAACCGCATGCATGGGCGCTCGATGCGCAGATCATGCTTTACGGCACGCTGTTCATGATGGCCGGTGCGTATACGCTGGCCAAAAATGGCCACGTGCGCGGTGATGTGCTCTACGGCTTCTTCGAGCCGCGCACGCAGGCCACCGTCGACCTCGTGCTCTATGTGCTGTTTTTCATCCCGGGCATCTTCGCGCTGACCTATGCCGGCTGGCACTTCGCCAGCGAGTCGGCCGCCATTCGGGAGCAGACCTTCAGCGCCGAGGCGCTGCCCATTTACCCGTTCAAGTTCGTGATCCCGATCGCTGGCTTGCTGCTGTTTGCACAAGGGATCGTGGAGATCGTGCGCTGCGTGCGTTGCCTGAAAGACGGCGTCTGGCCTAGTCGCGAGGAAGACGTCGAGGAAGTAGACGTTGAGAAGCTCAAGCAAATGGTCCACGTGAAGGACGAGGACATCCTCGCCGCAGACCGCCAGATCCTGGCCCACCCCGAGCAGACGAAGTAGGAGCGGACAAGATCATGAAGATCCGCAAGGAACTGTGGTTTGGCCTGGGCCTCATGGCCCTCATCATTCTGGCCAGCGCGTTCGTGCTGCTGAGCGCCGAGACCATCACACGTGGGCATCTTGGGCTGCTGATGCTCGCCATGGTCGTGGTGGCAATCATGCTGGGCTTTCCCACCGCCTTCACGCTGATGGGCATGGGGATTTTCTTCACCTGGCTGGCCTACGACCGCGACATCCAGCGCACGCTCGACCTGATGGTGCAGTCGACTTTCAAGGTGATGAGCAACGACGTGCTCATTTCGATCCCGCTGTTCGTGTTCATGGGCTATCTGGTCGAGCGCGCCAACCTGATCGAGAAGCTGTTCAAGTCGCTGCACCTGGCCATGGCACGCGTGCCAGGCTCGCTCGCCGTGGCAAC
>JBIIZX010000026.1:0-14092 GCA_044346055.1 Burkholderiaceae bacterium
CCTCAATGACAACGATCGCGCCTCCCTGGCCACCGACCTTGAAGGCACGCTGGCGCGCATGGTGGGCCTTGCCAACAGCGCCGATGGTGCCGGTGGGTATCTCTTTGCCGGTTCGCGCGAATCAACCGCCCCGTTTGCGCAAAGCGGCAACACGGTCAGCTTCTTCGGCGACCAGATCCTGCAGAAGATCGAAGTCGCCAACAACCGCTTGCAGCAGGTCAAGTTCTCCGGCGATGCGCTCTTCCTGAAGATCCGCGCCGGCAACGGCAGCTTCACGACCGACGGCGCCAACACCAACACCGGCACGGGCACCATCAACGTCGGCACCGTTACCAATCCGGCCGCGCTCACCGGGCGCCCGTACGCCATCAACTTTGCGGTTGCCGGCGGCGTGACCAGCTACACGGTGGTACGCAGCAACGCCAATGGCACCACCACCAATGTCGCGGCGGGCGCTTACACCTCGCCACAGGCGATCCAGTTCGACGGCGTCCAGGTCACGGTGAGTGGCGCGCCCGCGAACACCGACCGCTTTGACGTCGCGCCCAGCCAGTACCAGTCAGTGTTCGACACTATGGCGCGTGCCATTGCCACGCTGCGCGCGCCGGTGCAGGGTAACGCTGTGGCGGGCGCCCAGTACAGCACTGACCTTGGCCAGGCCCAGGCCTCGATGCAGCAAGCGCTCGATCACCTGGTGACGCGCCGCTCAGAGATTGGCACCGCGCTGTCGGAGCTCGATGCCTACGGGTCGCTGAACGACGATCGCCAGCTCGCATACGACACCCGCTTGTCCATCGTGGAGGACCTGGACTACGCCAAGGGCGTCTCCGAGCTCGCGCGCAAGCAGCAAACCTTCGAGGCCGCACTGGCGAGTTACTCCAAGGTGTCCAAGCTCACGCTGTTCGACTACATCTGAGCGGGCCGGGATTCCGGATTCGGGATTCAGGATTCAGGATCCACGCGCACGCTGCGGCTTTGGCTGCAAGGAGCACAGTGTCGTGCCGCATTCGTGCAGCCTGCCAAGCGTTTCCTTCGCTACGATTCGCTCGCGCTGCTTGAGCACTCGCGCCCCGCTGAATCCCGAATCCCGAATCCAGAGTCCCGAAACCTGATTCCGTTCCAGTGAACGACTCCGCTCCCAGCCGACCGCGCCGCAAGACTGCGCTCAGCACGCCTGAAGTCGTCTCCGGTGATCGGCTGCTGGCAGTGGCCGAGCCGCGACCGCGGCGCAAGCGCGCAGCCGAGACGGCCGGGCCATCCGGTGCTGGCGCGACAGCGGGGCAAGCAGGTAAGGCAGCCGAGCCGGTGCAGCCGCTCTTGCAGCCGCCCAACACGAGCTTCTTCGAGCACTCGAGCGACGCCATCCTGCGCTTTGATAGCGCGCTGCGGGTGGTCTATGCGAACCCGGCGCTGGAGAAGGTGACCGCGCTGCCTCGTGTGGCCTTCATTGGCCGGGCCTTGAGCGAGGTGGAAGCTTTCGGTGACTACGTGCCGCTGTGGACCGCGCAGCTGACCGACGCCTTCGAGACGCTGGACCACCGCTGGTTCAAGTTCAGCTACCAGCACCCCACGGGCCGCAAGCAGTTCGACGTGCGCTTGATGGTGGAGATCGCGGGCAACCGCGCCACCCACGCTACCGCCGTGCTGCGCGACGTGACGGTGCCGCGCGCGGCGATTCGCAGTTCGCGCGCCGCTGATGACTTCGTGGAGACGGTGCTGGCCTCGGTGCCCAGCGGCATCGCCATTCTCGATCGCGAGTTGCGCTACCAGGCATGGAACGAGTACCTGGAGAACCTGCTTGGCATTCCCGCCGACGTGGTGCTGGGCCGCCGACCCGACGAGATCGCCGCCTTTGCCGAGAACCCGGAGCTGACCACCGAGATCGAGCGGTTGCGCGACGGTGCCGGCGCCGGGCCTGGCGCGCCTGCCGCGGCGCTGTTGACCGCGCAGATGGTCGAGTTCCAGTTTGCGCCGAGCCGTGGCGGCCCTTGGCTGCGCCTGCGCCGCACGCCCGTGTACGGCGGCGACGGCGCGTTCAAGGGCGTGTTTGCCACCATCGAACGGATTGACCGCGAGCGCTTTGCCGAGACCTCGCTGGCGGCGCTGCGCCAGGCGCTCGATTCAGCCGGCGAGATGGTGCTGGAGATCAGCCGCGACGGCATGGTGGTCGATGCCAACGAAACTGCGCTGGCCTGGCTCGGCTATGGCCGCGAGCGCATCAAGGGGCTGGCGCTGGCACAAATCGATGTGCTGCTGACGCCAGAGCGTTATGCCGAGATCCTCGATGAGCTGCTGGGCCGCGGTGCGTTTCACTGCGAGTCGCGTTATCGCACGCGGCTCGGCTCGGAGTTCCCGGTCGACCTGGTGCTGCAGCGGGTCGAGCAGGGCGGGCGCGAGTTCATTTTCCTGCTGGTGCGCGACATTACCGAGCGCAAGCGCATCGAGTCGCGCCTGGCCGATGCAGCCTCGCGCTTCAAGACCATCTTCGAGGAAAGTCCGGTCGCCAATTTTCTGCTCGGGCCGGACTTTCGCGTGCTGCAGGTCAACTATGCCGCCTGCACGCTGCTGGGCATGACCAGCGAGCAGCTGCTGGTTTCGCTGCCGGCCTCAGTGATGCCGCAGCCGGAGGTGTTCGAGCGGCTGCGCCAGCGCCTGGCCGCGGGCGAACCCTCGGCTGCCGAGAACGACGCGCGCCTGCGTCACAAGGATGGGCATCTTCTGTGGGCGCGCATGACGCTGCGCGCCTGGTACGTCGGCGAGGGCATGGAGCGCCGCCGCAACTACCTGCTGGTGCTCGAAGACACGACCGAGCGCAAGACGTCCGAGGAGCAGCTGCAGGTGCTGCTGACCGACCAGCAGACGTTGCTGGAGACGATGTCGGTAGGCGTGGCGCAGGCGCATCTGGGCCGCATCATGTTGGCCAACCGCGAGTTTGCGCAGATGTTCGGCTATGGCGACGACGACGTGGTCGGTATGTCGTTGTGGGAGCTGGCGCGCGACCGCGACAACCTGCTGCCGCAGGAAGTCTTGGGCCTGCCTGCGGTGCGTGCGCACCAGACCACCAGTGCCGAGGTCGTGCTGTTTCGCAAGGATGGCCAGCCCGTGTGGTGCCTGGTGCAGGCGCGGCCGGTAAGCAACGCCATCGAGCGGTCCGCTGACGCTGGCAAGCTAGACGTGCTCGACCTCGATCTCGAAATCGCCGCGAAGGATCCGGCCACCGATCCAGCGGCCGGCGAGGCGATCTACACCTTCCAGGACGTTTCTGAAATGAAGCGCCAGCGCGAGGCCCTGAGCCGCTCGCTGCTGGAACTCAACATCGTGCTCGACACCACCGCCGTGGCTGTACTGCACCTGGAAGATGGCCGCGTGGCGCGCACCAATGCGCAGGCAGCCGCATTGTTTGGTGGCAACGGGCGCGATTCGCGTGAGCCCTCATCACGAGAACCGCTGGGCCGGCGCTTCTCCACGCTCTTTGCCGACGAAGGCGACTGGCGTATCCACGGCACCGTGATGCGCTCAACGCTGGCCGGGGGCGAGGTGTACTCGTTCGAGGCGCAGCTGCTCGATGGGCCCAACAAGCTGCCCTTCTGGGCGCTGCTGTCGGTGCGCGCGGTGGAAAAGGCCTTTCCGGACCGTGTGCAGATCGTCTCGATCCTCGACATCTCGGCACGCAAGCGGCAGGAAGCACAGCTGCAGACCCTGCTGGCCGAAAGCCGGCTGATGTTCGACACCGCGCTGGTGGGGCTTCTGTTCGTGCGCGATGGCCGGCCTTTGCGCGCCAATGCGGCGATGGAAGAGCTGCTGGCCTGCGAGCCGGGTGCGCTCACCGACCAGGGGCAGCTGTTTGCTCATCCAACCGACCAGTTGCTGGCAGCGAGCCTGGCGGAGCACTACGACGATATTGCCTCCGACGGCGCCTGCGAGTTCGAGCTGTACATGTTTCGCCGCCGCGGCGAGCCGATCTGGGTCGCGGTGCAGGGTCGTGCGGTCAATCTCGACCGGCCGGAGCTGGGCTACATCTTCGCCTTTGTGAACATCGACGAGCGCAAGAGGTCCGAGCGCGAGCTGCGCGGGGCCTTGAGCGAACTGCAGCTGATGTTCGACAACGCGCTGGTGGGCATGGCCTATGTGGCCGATGAGCTGGTGGTCAAGGCCAACGCAGCCACCGAGCGCATGTCCGGCTACGGCGCCGGCGACCTGCGCGAGTTGGAAATCTCGAGCCTGTTTTCAGAGCGCGCCGACTGGGACACGATCCGCGCCGAGGCCCTCAGTGGCGAGGCCGGCTTCGAGCGGCTGATGCGGCGCGCCGATGGCTCCACCTTCTGGTGCGCGGTGAACGTGCGGCCGCTGGATGTGAGCGCTCCGGAGCGCGGCTTCATGCTCGCCATGATGGACGTGGACATGCGACGGCGCTCGGAAGATGAGCTGAAACGCGTGCGCAACTACCTTGATCTGGTGGTGGAAAACCTGCCGGTTCTGGTGTCAGTGCGCGATGTGGACAGTGGCCGCTTTGTCTCGCTCAACCGCGCCGGTGAGCAGATCACGGGGCTGTCGCGCACCCAGGTGGTGGGCCGCACCTGGCACGAGATCTACGGCCGCCAGTTTGCGGACCTGTATGCCGAGCTCGACCGCAAGGCGCTCGCGCTCGGCCAGCAGATCGACCGGCCGCGCGACGTCATGCTGCGCGCCGACGGCCGCACGCTCACAGTCAACCAGCGCGTGCTGCCACTGTACGAGGCCGATGCCGCCGGTGCTGCGCCCGGCGCGCGCTACGTGATGTCGATAATCGACGACCTGACCGAGGAGGTCCGCGCCGAAGCGGCACTGCGCGAGACCGAGACGCGCTTCCGGCAGTTTGCCGAGAACATCGACCAGCTCGTGTTCATCGCCACCGCCGATCTCACCTCGGTGCTGTACGTGAACCCGCGTTATGAAGCAGTGGTCGGCGGCCCGCCCGATGAAATGCTCGAAGACGCACGCAAGGTGCTGTCGCATGTGCACTTTGATGACGTGCCGCAGATCGCACGACGGCTGCCGCGGCTGGTCGCCTTGATGCGCCGGCTCAAGAAGTCCGAGCTCACCGTGCGCATGGACCATCCGTCGCGCGGGTTGCGCGTCGTCAACGTGCGGCTCAATCCGGTGCGCATGTTCGACGGCTCGGTACGCGTGTTCGGCGTCGCCGACGACGTGACCGACCGCGTGGCCGCCGAGCAGCAGCGCATCGAGGAGGCGGTCAAGCAGCGCGACGTCCTTGTGCGCGAGGTGCACCATCGGATCAAGAACAACCTGCAGGGCGTGGCCGGCTTGCTGCAGCACATGGCCACTGCCAAGCCCGAGGTCTCGGAGCAGCTGGACGAGATCGCCGGCCAGATCCAGGCCATAGCGCAGGTGCATGGTCTGCAGATCCGCGCCACCGGCACGTTGCCGGTGCTCGGCGTGGTGCAGGGCATTTTCCAGAACTTGTCCAACATGTTTGGCGTGGAGGCGAAGTTCGAGCCGCCGGCCTCCGCGCTGTGGCGCTGGGGTTTGCCGGAAGGTGAAGCGGTGCCGCTGGCACTGGTCGTCAACGAACTCGGTACCAACGCGATCAAGTACCGCGCTAGCCGCGACGCGGCCATCATGGTGCGCCTGCTGCCGCGCGCCGATGGCATCGAGCTGCAGTTGGAAAACGCCGGGCAACTGAAGGCGGGCTTTGACCTGTCGAAGATCGCCTCCAGCGTCTCCGGGCTGGGTCTGGTCAAGGCGCTGCTGCCGCGGCGCGGCGCCCGCCTGAGCATCGAACAATCCAGCGGCGCCGTGATCACGCGCGTGGAGCTGTATCCGCCGGCGATCCGGGAGGATGTGTGAGGCTGAGGCGTGGCATTCGCGGAACTACGACACGCTGTATCCGCCGGCGATCCGGGAGGATGTGTGAGGCCGGATTCAGGATCCAGGATTCGGGATTCCGGGAGGGCCAGGATTCATAGCGCTCTTGCCCTGAATCCCGAATCCGCAATCCAGAATCCACCTAAACTGTGCCCATGGACAAGCCGCTGATCCTCGTCGTTGACGATGACCGCCTGGTGCTCGCCACCGTGGTGGCGGGCCTGAAGCAGGCCGAGTTCGAGGTGATCGAAGCCGACAACGGCGACGATGCCATCTTGCTGGCGCGCAAGATGAAGCCGCTCCTGGCCATCCTCGACATGCGCATGAACGGCAAGAGCGGCATGGACGTGGCGCGCTACCTGGCCGCCTACACCACCACCGGCTTCATGTTCCTCTCGGCCTTCGGTGACAGCGACATCATCGACGAGGCCACGCGCCTGGGCGCGCTGGGTTACCTCGTCAAGCCGCTCGACGTGAAGCAGATCGTGCCGGCCGTGCGCGCTGCCTTGTCGCGCGTGCAGGAGCGTGGCTTCGAAGGCGTTGCCGAGCGCACCACCGGGCGGGTGACACCCACCGAGCCGAGCGCCAGTGCCCTGCGCGATCAGCAGGTGGCTATCGGCATTCTTATGGAGCGGCTGCGGCTGGACTACGACCGCGCGCTCGAAGCGCTGCGTGCGCAGGCCAAGAGCGAAGCGCGCAGCGTGGACGAGATCGCCATGAGCATGGTGGAGGCGGCGAATCGGCTCAATTCGGTGCGGACCTGATGGTGATCGGTGATCCGTGATCGGTGATCGGTGATCCGTGATCAGTGTGGGGCGCGGAGTGGCTTGTTGAAAGGCCTCTGGTTCGGCGGGCGCACAGGCGAGCTACATGGTTATTGCGCAGAACTTGGAACAACCGATCACGGATCACGGATCACCGATCACGGACAACCCATGAACGTCGCTGATGACATCCGCAAGCTGGGCTTTCGCCGCTGGTATGAGCGGCAGCTGATTGAAGGCTTTGCCTACATGGTCACCGCGTTCCTGGCGCTGATCCTGCTGCTTGCCGGGTACGAAAGCCTTGACCAGCTGCGTAGCATGCCCGGCTTCTACCTCACCGTTTTTGTCGCGGCGGCTGCCGCGGGCATGCTCACCATCGTCGGCTTTCGTCGCTTTGGCGTGCTGCTGAGCCGGGCCGAGCAGTTTGCCAATGATGCCGAGTGCCCGCAGTGCAAGGCCTGGGGCAAGTTCGACGTCGTGTCCATGGAGTCGGTCTCCGAGGACGACCCGGTCGAAAGCGGGCGGCCGCACTGGCTGCGAGTGCGCTGTCGCAAGTGCGACAACGGCTGGCGCATCGGCTGAGCAGGCGGTAACGCTCGACCAAAAAAACGCGGCGCCTAAGCGCCGCGTTCTGCTTCTTGCAAATCGCGCGTGCAGCGCGCAGATGCAATCTGCGTTCTGACCCTTACTGCTTGCGGCGCCGCAGTCCTGCGGCTGCCGTCAGCGCTGCTCCGGCCAGCAGCAGACCCAAGGGGCTCACTGCCCCGCCGCCGGCGCCCACGTTGCTGGTGCCCGAGCCGCTGGCGGCTGGTGCCGGCGCAGGGGACGGTGCGGTGGCTGGCGCCGGTGCTGCGGCCGTGCCGCTGAGCGTCACCTGCTGCGCGGGGGCGTTGGCAAATGTCACGCTCCAGGTGGCCGAGCGGAAGCCCGGCGTACCTTGCGGACGGAACAGCACGCCGATGCGGCAGTTCGCGTTCGGCTGCAGCACGCCGTTGTTCTGGCAGGTCGCGGCGTTGCCCGCCGCAGCAGCGGCGAGTTGGAAGTCGGCCGAGCCAGCCGGTGCCTGCGGCGGGTTGGAGCCGGGAATCGGCATCAGCATCACGGCGTTGGCGCCAAATTGCACTGCGGCGGCCGTGCCATTGGTGACCACGATCTCCTGGCGCGCGCTGATGGTGCCAACGGCGGTGGAGGCGAAACCGATGATGCTCGGTGTGGCCGAAACAACTGGCGTGCCCGGCGGCGGAGGCGGAGTCGGCGTGGGTGTCGGGGAGGGCGGTGGCGGTGGCGGTGGCGTGGGTGTCGGCGACGGCGGGAAGATGTAGGCCGCGATGTCGTTCAGGTCGGTGTCGCTGAGGCGGGTGCCGGCGGAGACATTGCCGCGATAGGCGGCCATCAACGGCTGGCCGACAATGGCGGCGATCGTCTTTTGCTTGGCATTGGCCGTGGTCGTGGCGCCCAGCGCACCGCGCATTGAGGCCAGCGAGGGAAAGCCAGTCACGGCCGGCGGGGTCGCGGTGCTGTGGCAGGTCTCGCAGCTAGGCAGACCCGTGCCCGGATTGGCCCACAGTTGCTGGCCGCGCGCCGGAACGCCGACCTGCCCCTGCGCCGCCCCGGCGGCGGCAAGTGTGACTGCCGCAGCGATCATGCTGCGTTTGACGGGTGAGCGTGCGCCAGCGGCTTTCGCCGGAAGAGCGGCCTGGAATAGTGAGTGATGCATCGACACGATTGGATCCCTGAAGGAGGACTGACTTGAACCCAGTCTATCGACGAGCGGACCGCAAGACTTTCGGGCAAACGTCCTAACCTGCGCGGATGAGGCGTGTTCTTTGGACGGTCAGTCGAGTCTCTTTCGAGCGCTTGCGTCCCACTTTGTTGTGTAACGCGCAGCAACATATTTAGTCGCATCCGGCCGCTTTTGCCTCTGGCCGGGGGCACCACTGACCTTCTGGCACCTGCGGCAGGCCGCTGGCGCCGTCCAACCTCAAGTTGTGCGACCGCTGTCCCAGAGCGTGAAGAAAAACGTGGCGCCTGCACCTGGCTGCGATTCGGCCCAGATGCGGCCCCCATGCTTTCGGATGATGCGCTGTACCGTGGCCAGTCCCACCCCCGTGCCCGGGAACTCGTTGGCCGAGTGAAAACGCTGGAACACGCCGAACAGCTTGTCGGCAAAGCGCATGTCAAACCCGGCCCCGTTGTCGCGCACGAAATACACAGCGGTTGGTCCGCTCGTGTCGCTGCCGACCTCGATCCGTGCCGGGTTCACCTTGCCAGTGAACTTGAAGGCATTGCCCATCAGGTTCTGCAGCACCAGGCGCAGCAGCGTGCGGTCGCCATCGGCCGAGAGCTGCTCGCCGATCACGAACTGCACGCGCCGGCTGCGATCGGTGGCGCGCAGTTCATCGGCCAGCTCCTGCGCCAGGTGCGTGATGCTCACGCGCTCGCGCGTCAACTCGGCGGCGGTCATGCGTGACATCGACAGCAGCGTGTCGATCATCGAGTTCATGCGGCTGCCGGCCGCGATGATGCGGCGAATGTGCTCGCGCCCGAGGTCATCCAGCGGCTTGCGCGCGTAGGCATAGTCCTCCAGCAGGATGGCGGCAAAGCCGTCGACCACCCGCAGCGGCGCGCGCAGGTCGTGCGAGACCGAATGCGCAAAGCTGTCGAGCTCGCGAGCCGCCAGCTCGAGCTGGCGGTTGCGTTCGGCCAGCCCTTGGTCCGGGCCGACCGGCGCTGGCGGGCCGTGCGCGACCGCACTGACGTTGATCGCGGTGCCGGCCAGGCCGTGGCCGTCCAAGGCGGGGGTCGCGGCCAGCATCAGGGCGCGCTCACCAGCGCGCAGGATCAGGGGGGCAAACGGCCGGCGCGCCGATAGCGCCTGCGCAAGCTCTGCCGGACACTCGGCGTCGGCATCGAGCAGCTGCCATAGCGGTCGCCCATGCAATGCGGACAGGTCCGGTGCCGACGCGCCGAGGCGCAGCGCGCTCAAGTCGGTGATGCGGCCGCTGGTGTCGCAGCGCCAAATCCAGTCGACCGTCGCGGCCAGCAACGCGTGCTGGCGCGGCAGGTTGCGCCTGCCCTGCAGCCAAGCGGCCAGCGCCACCCCGGCCAAAGCCACTGCTGCTCCAAGCGCAACTGCCAGCCCGGTCAGCAGCAGCACGCCCGGGGTGACTACCGCGGCCGACGCGGCGTGCGCGCTCGTGGTGACCGCGGCGAAGCCGAGGCAGGACAACCGTCCGGGCCGGCGTCGCCAAGCGTGATGGACGGCGACTACGGCATGCAAGGCGACGGGGCGGGCGGGGCGCACCGTCGGATTGTGCCAGCGCCTTGTGCCCGGCGACTCCGGTGGTTGGGGACGAACTCGGCGCAGCGCGCCGGCCCGGGTCGCTGGAAAAGCGTGGTGCAGCGGCAGCTTTTCGCGCAGGAAACTGACGGTCACTTCGGGCACTGTCTGGCATCCGGCACTTGAAATCCAGCTGTCGGCGGCCGTGGTTTGTCATGCCCGCTGGCGCCATTTTGGCCTTGATGACCGATCCCAACGCCCCTTTCGACCGCTCGGCATCGCCGCTGACTCAACCGGCCGGCGCGCTCGACTTTCCACGGGCCGATGGTCCGACTCGTCCGGCGGTCATGCTGCCGGTTGCGAAGGCGCCCGCACCAGAGGGGGGCGGCGCGGACATGGACGCGACCGCGCCGCCGGTCCGGTCGCCGCCGTCGGTCGCGACGCTGCTGGCCACCGTGTTGGTGCTGCTGACCGGGTGGGCGATCGGCGTCAGTTACTACTTCAACTACAACGGCCTGACCCGACTGCTCGAAACCGAGGAGCATGATCGCGCCAAACGCGCCGCTCGTGCGGTCAACAACGCGCTGCAACGGGACGTGGCCAACCTCGGCGCAGTCGTGCAGTCGCTGCACGACGAAGCAGAGCTGGCGCGCGCGCTGACGGCGGCCGCGCCCGATGCGCAGCTGCTGCAGCCATTTGCGCGGCGGGTGCGCGAACTCACCACGGTCGATGCGCTGTCGCTGTTCGACCGCCACGGGCAGCGCGTGCTTCACAGCGGCGATTCCTCGGCGCCGGCGGCGCAAGAAACGGCGGCGATTGCCAGCGGCACGCGCGGGGTCGCACACATCGAGTTCGTGCCCGATCGCGACCTCCTGGTCCTGCGCGTGAAGGCGCCGGTGCAATTGGACGGAGTGCAGGTCGGAACGGTGGCGGTCGAGCGCCTGATCGACGGCAATTACCTGCGCGACATTGCGCTGGCCGCGGGCGTGGAACTCAGCATCGGCGATGCCGAGCGCGGGCTGGCGGCCACGGCGCCGGCGCTTGTGCCGCACGGCGACACACAGATACGCGAGCGGGCGCTGACCAGCGGTACGGCCGAGTTCGTCACGCTCGACGGGCCGCACGACCTGCTGTTGCAGCCGCTGGCAGTGCTCGATCAGCCGCTGCTCCTGACCATCCTCGTCCCCAAGGGCTCGCATCGCCTGGCCCAGGCACAGGGGCGCGAGCAGATCGCGCTGGTGGCCTGGGCGACGCTGCTCGCGGTACTGCTTGTTGGCTTGGTGTTGACGCGCTACCTCATTCAGCCGATCCGCCGGCTGACCGAGCGGGCCGAGGAGCTGGCGCTGCGCTACGCCGGCCGCACGTTGCCGCGTTGCGGCAACGAATTCGATTCGCTGGTGGCCTCGTTCGATGCGATGACTGCGGCGCTGCTGGGCTATTCCGACCGCCTCAAGCGCGCGCATCTGAACGAGCTGCAGAACGGCCTGGAGTTGCAGCGCCAGTACGCGTTGATGCGCCTGCTGCGCGGCTTGGCGACGGCGGCCAACGAGTCCGACAGCGTCGAGCAGGCGCTGGAGGCGGCGCTGCACGAAATCGGCGAGTACCTGGACTGGCCACTGGGCCGCATCGCCCTGCTGCTGGACGCGGCGGTCGGTGACGCCGAGACGCCGTCGACGCGCTCGTTCTGGTTCGTGCGCGATCGGGCCCGCTACCAGGCCTTCATGAGCGAGAGTGAGCGCGGCTCGCTGATCAAGACCGTGCGCGGCCTGATCGGCCGCGCCTGGATCAGCGGCATGCCGCATTGGATCAGCGACCTGTCGCGCCTGACCGAATGGCGCCGGCGCGATGCGGCGCTGGCCTGCGGCCTGCACACCGGTGCGGTGATCCCGGTCACGGCGCGCGGCCACGTGACCGCATTCATCGAATTCTTTGCCGACCACCGCGTCGAGGCGCATGCCGAGATGCTCGAGCTGATCGAGGCGGTGGGGATCGAGCTGTCGCGGGTGGCCGAGCGCCATCTTGCCCAGCAGCAGCTGCGGGCGCGCGAGGCCGAAGCGCGGCGGCTGGCGCTGGTGGCCGAGAACACGGAAAAAGCGGTCATGGTGCTCGACACGCTGGGCCGCGTGCAGTGGGTCAATGGTGCGTTTACGCGTTGGACCGGGCACAGCCTCGAAGGTGCGCAGGGCAGGCTCACCCACACGCTGATCCGCGGCCCGGATACCGACGAGCGAGTGATCGATCTCGTGGCGCGCTCGATCCTCGAGGGCAACCCGGTCAAGTTCGAGGTGGTGGCCTACAACCGCTCCGGCGACCGTGGCGAGCACGAGGTCGAAGGCCGCCCGCTGCTGGACGAGCACGGTGCCTATGTGCAGTACGCGCTGCTGGCCACCGACATCACGGCACTGAAGCAGACGCAGGCAGCGCTGCATGCCAATGAGGTGTTCTTCCGCGCGATGTTCGAGAACTCGCCGGTGCCGATCGCCATCCAGGATCTGAGCTTCCGCATGATCCAGTGCAACCATGCCTATGCGGCCATGCTCGGGTGCACGCCGGCGGAGATCGAGGGCGTGGATCCGATCAACTTCACGCATCCCGAGGATCGCAGCGACATGCAGTCGAGCCGCACCTTGCTCGCGGGGACAGTGCCGCCATCATTCGAGTTCGAGCGGCGCCTGGTGGCGCGCGACGGCAGGGTGGTGTTCGTGCGCGTGAACGGTGCGCCGATCCAGGCGCAGGATGGCCAGACGCTGCTGCTGGCGGTGGTCGAGAACGTCACCGACATCAAGAACAACGAGCGGATGCTGCGCGAGGCCAAGGACGTGGCCGAGAGCGCCAGCCGCGCCAAGAGCCAGTTCCTGGCCAACATGAGCCACGAGATCCGCACGCCGATGAACGGGGTGCTGGGGATGACCGAGCTCTTGCTGGGCACGCCGCTGTCTGACAAGCAGCGCCGCTTTGCCGACGCCGTGTATCGCTCGGGCGAGAACCTGCTGGGCATCATCAACGACATCCTCGATTTCTCGAAGATCGAGGCCGGCAAGCTGGAGCTCGAGGCGGTCGATTTTGACTTGCCCACGCTGGTGGAAGACGTGTTCGAGCTCTTGGCGCCGCGCGCGCACGACAAGCGGCTCGAGCTGGCCCACCATTTGGCGCACGACGTGCCGCGTGTGGTGCGCGGCGACCCGACGCGGCTGCGCCAGGTGCTGACCAACCTTGTCGGCAACGCGATCAAGTTCACCGAGCATGGCGAAGTAGTGGTCGAGGTGCGGATGGCTGAGTCGAATCGCGCTGCTTCGGATTGCAATTCGCGGATCGCGGATCGCGCAGATTCGGCAGTCGATGCCGCCGTGTTGCCCATCGACGATGCAGATAGTCAGCGTGCAGCACCTCTCGGCACCATCCAACGCAATCCTCAATCCTCAATCCTCAATCCTCAATCTCCCCGCATCGTCTTCGAGGTGCAGGACACCGGCATCGGCGTGAAGCCCGAGGCGCTGGACAAGCTGTTCTCCTCTTTCATGCAGGCCGACCAGTCGAGGTCGCGCCGCTACGGCGGCACCGGGCTGGGACTGGCGATCAGCAAGCAGCTGGTGGAACTGATGGGCGGGCAGATCAACGTCAGCAGCCGCTACGGTGAAGGCTCGGTGTTCCGCTTCGAGGTGCCGCTGCCGGTGGGCGACGCCAATGCCGACTGCATGCCGGCCGCGCCGCAGCTCCTGGCGGGCCGTCGCGTGATCGTGGTCGAGGACAACCCGACCAATCGCAGCATCCTCGAGGCGCAGCTGCGCCGCCTCGATGTCGAAGTTGCCACGGCTGAGCAGGGACTGCAGGCGCTGGAGCTTCTGACGGCGGCGGCCAAGACCGGCGAGACCTTCGACGCCGCCATCATCGACATGAAGATGCCCGTGATGGACGGGCTCACGCTTGCCGCCCGCTTGCGGCGTGACCCGCAGCTGTCGCACATGGGCCTGCTGCTGCTGACCTCGCTCACCGGTGGCATCGAGGCGCGGCAGGCGCACGAGAGCGGCATCGATGTGTACCTCGCCAAGCCGGTGCGCGGCCACGAGCTGGTGCAGGCGCTGTCATCCGTGCTGGCCGGCCGCGGCGCAAGCATGCGCCAGAGTCCGGCCACCCGCAGTTTCGAGAGGACGCGCGTGCTGTTGGTCGAAGACAACGTGGTCAA
>JBIIZX010000362.1:0-4224 GCA_044346055.1 Burkholderiaceae bacterium
GCGCCTGTCGCAACTGCTCCGCCGTCTGTGCCTGCGCGATCATCTCCCGCGCCATCTCGACCAACTCCGACCCACGCACCGGCCTCGCCATCGTCTTGCTCCCGCCAGAATGATGGCCATAATCATTATCCTAATGAAGTAGAATTGGAATAATACAGCAGCAGCGGCAACGCCACCGCTGGTGCCAGCGTGGTCAGGCGCCGGGCCTCACCGGTGCTTTCCCACGTTTCCTCGCGCACGCCGCGGTCGAACCACACCGCCCGCATCCCCGCCGCCTGCGCGCCGCGCACATCGATCTGCACCCGGTCGCCAACAAACACCGCATCGCCGGCAGCCACACCGAGCCGGTCGAGCGCAATCTGGAACAGGCGCGGATCGGGCTTGGCGATGTTGTGGTCCACTGAAGCGATCAGATCGTCGATGAACGCGTATGCGCCAAGCCGCTGCAGCTTGGCAATTTGCTCGTCGCGCACGCTGTTGGTGACGATGCCGAGCTTCACTGCGCGTTCGCGCAGTGATTGCAGCAAGGGCGTTGCGTGCTCGACCAGCCGCTCGTGGCGCCGATACGCCGCGACCTGGGCTTGGGCAAGCGCATGCGGGTCACTCGCTGCATCGTCACACCAGGCGAGCAGCCGCTCATAGCGCAGCACCCGCGCGGCATCAAAAGTCAGCTTGCCCGCCCGCACCTGCGGACGAACATCATCCAGCGCCTTGTCGTACTCGGAAAAGAGCGCCTGCAACCCGTGCTTGGCAAGGGCCGGCGCGACCGTTGCCACTTCTCGCAACGCCGACCGGATGGCACGGCTGTGGTCGTACAGCGTGTCGTCCAGGTCAAACAGGACTGCACGCACAGCCATGGCTAGTCGTCGCCGCGCTCGTGCTTCAACTGCGGCACGCCGGCATTGCCGCCCACGGAGAGCAGGCCTGCCTTGGTGTACACGCCCAGCTTCTCGCGCGTGTCGGCGATGTCGAGGTTGCGCATGGTGAGCTGGCCAATGCGGTCGGCGGGCGAAAAAAGCGACTCGCCCTTTTCCATCGTCAGCCGCTCGGGCTTGTAGGTCAGATGCGGCGACTCGGTGTTGAGGATGGAGTAGTCATTGCCGCGCCGCAGTTCGACCGTGACCTCGCCGGTCACCGCGCGCGCCACCCAGCGCTGCGCGGCCTCGCGCAGCATGATGGCCTGCGGGTCGAACCAGCGGCCCTGATAAAGCAGCCGGCCCAGCTTGCGGCCATTGTCGCGGTACTGCTCGATGGTGTCTTCGTTGTGGATGCCGGTGATCAGGCGCTCGTAGGCGATGAACAGCAGCGCCATGCCGGGTGCCTCGTAGATGCCGCGGCTCTTGGCCTCGATGATCCGGTTCTCAATCTGGTCCGACATGCCCAGTCCGTGGCGGCTGCCGATCCGATTGGCCTCGAGCATCAGCGCCACCGGGTCCGCGTACTCGACGCCATTGAGTGCCACCGGGCGGCCTTCGTCAAAGCGCACCGAGACTTCCTCGCGCTTTACCGCCACTTCGTCGCGCCAGAAGGCCACGCCCATGATCGGCTGCACGATGCGTACGCTCGAGGCCAGCTGCTCCAGATCCTTGGCCTCATGGGTGGCGCCGAGGAGGTTGGAGTCGGTCGAATACGCCTTCTCCGCGCTCATCTTGTAGGCAAAACCAGCCTCGCTCATGAACGCCGACATCTCGGCGCGGCCGCCCAGCTCGTCGATGAACTGCTGGTCCAGCCAGGGCTTGTAGATCTTCAGCGCCGGATTGGCGAGCAGGCCGTAGCGATAGAAGCGCTCGATGTCGTTACCCTTGAAGGTCGAACCATCGCCCCAGATGTTGACGTCGTCCTCCTTCATCGCGGCCACCAGCATGGTGCCGGTCACGGCGCGGCCAAGCGGCGTGGTGTTGAAATAGGTGACGCCGGCGGTGGAGATATGAAACGCGCCACATTGCACCGCGCTGATCCCTTCGGCCACCAGTTGCGCACGGCAATCCACCAGCCGCGCCTGCTGCGCCCCGTACTGCAGCGCGCGGCGTGGAATGTCGTCGTAGTCGGGCTCGTCGGGCTGCCCGAGGTTGGCCGTGTAGGCGTAGGGCACCGCCCCCTTGGTGCGCATCCACAGCAGTGCAGCGCTCGTATCAAGCCCGCCAGAAAATGCGATGCCGACCTTCTGGCCGATGGGGAGATGCTGCAGGATGGTTGCCATGAGTGCCGTCGCTACAGCTGGGTAGCACGTGCGACGCCGAAAGTCAGGTCGGGAAGGTCACCGTCATGACCAGGGTGCATGGCGGGATCGAGAACTGCGAGCGGCCCGACGAACCGCTGCGAGCCGAATTATATGTGCCTGCGACCGCAGATCAGCGCACGGCCGGCTCCGGCGCAGGCGCCCGCGGCGAGCGCGCAGGCTCCACGATCTGCAGATCACCGGGTTCCACGACGGGTCGCGTCGATACGACCGACCGGGTCGCGCTGCGCTCGACGAACGATTCGAAACTCCTGACCAGTTGCTCCGGCGTGAACATCTTGCCGACGTCCAGCGCCGTCGACATCGGGTCATACAGCTTCTCGTCGACGATCCAGGGCTCGCTCTGGTTCACCTGCAGTGTCTTCGCGTCGAGGAACCAGACCTTGGTGTAGGAGAACAGCGCCACATAACGGGACGAGCGCCCTGTGGGCGTGCCGTCGACGCCAACCACGGCGTTCTCGATCGGCGCACCGCCTGGGCCAAATGTCTGCGTGAAGAACGCTTCCGCTTCGTTGCCGAGGTTGTTGAAGTAGATGCCAACGCCGTGCAGCTTGCCTGGCAGCCCCTGCATTTCCGAGAAGCGGTAGTGCGGCGTGATGACGATGATCTCGTCCCAGTCCTTGCGCTGTGGCAGCGCCTGCAGCGCGTTGCGCAGCCGGTCGAGTGCCGCCTGCTCCCGCTGGTGGACTGGCGCGTCGTCGAGCTGCCCCGAAGACAGTCGCAGGAAGACACGCGTGCATTGCGGCTCGCGCCGGGCAATGCCCCGATCCATGCCGCGCAACATGGCCAGATGAATCACACCGTTGAGGGCGGGCATGGTCGAGCGAACGTAGCCTTCGAAGTGTGTGCCGGTCGTCCGGCGGGCGCGGACGATCGAGATGTCGTCGCCGACGGCCGAGACAAGCGCATAGGTCTTCGGCCGCTCGGGCGTCTCGGCCCATGCGGGGACGGCAGCAAGGGCAAGCATGCAGATGGAAACGACTCGCAGGGCACCACACGTCATTCAATTCTCCGGAAACCAGCCGTTTGTTCTGCGCTGCCGGACGCGCATCACAGTAATGACGCGCGGCCGCGGTGTCCATGTGGGTCGTCCTATCAACGGTGCCGCCTGCACAGTCCGCTGGGCGGTTCGTCGCACCGGGCCGAGAGGCGCTGTCTACCTGCACGGTGATGCATCAAGGTGCAACCCGCTCGTTGCGGGTCGTGCAGCGGCGGCCCAAGCGTCCGGCTGATGCCTGCGACAGACCGGGGCCGCTTTAGATGCCCGCCCTCGTTGCCGCTAGCGGGCCGGCCGGAGCGCTGTGCAAGGACCAGCCCATGCGCTTGAAGATCCATGCGGCCAGCAGCACGCCGAGCGTCGTGAAGTAGAAGCTGAAGATCACGTCACTCGCAAAGTGTCCGCCCTGCATCACGCGCACGGCACCGACCACCACACCTACCACCACACCGGTGATGAACCAGCGGCGCCGCGCAGCGCCAGTGGTGAGAAAGCCGAAGGCGATCAGCGCAAATCCCGCCGAGGCGTGACCGCTGACGAACGAGCAGTTGTTCTCGCACTGCTGCGCTACTTGCAACGGCGGCGTGTACTGTCGCTTGCCGCCGAACTCCTGCACCTGATGCGGGCGGGCCCGACCCCAGTGGTCCTTGAGCACGAGATCGACCATCAATCCCGGTCCGAGCAAGAACGCGAGCGCGAGAAAGCCAAGGCGCCGCCGCAGCCGCGCCACCTTTGGACCCCGCAGCGCGCACGTGACCAGGAACGCGACTGCCAGCACCCACAGCAGCGCGCGCGAACCCCACAGCACGCTGGTGTAGATGATGCGCACGACCACATTATCGTTGGCGGTGAAGCCGAGCAACGGGTCGTAGAACCAGCCGGTGATCACGAGATCGGACCGTGGGGCCAGCGTAAACAGAACGGCAAACGCCAGCGCGCTGGCCGCCAGCAGCGAAAGAGTGCGCTTCATGGATAGCCCTTGAACTCA
>JBIIZX010000363.1:0-4223 GCA_044346055.1 Burkholderiaceae bacterium
TCACCACCCACACTTGTCGAGGTCCGCCATGTTCCAACGTTCCACCCACACGATCGCTGCCGTCGACCCCGAGCTCTGGGCCGCCATCCAGGCCGAGAATTTGCGCCAGGAAGCGCACATCGAGCTCATCGCTTCCGAAAACTACGCCAGCCCGGCCGTGATGGCCGCGCAGGGCTCGCAGCTCACCAACAAGTACGCCGAGGGCTACCCAGGCAAGCGCTACTACGGTGGTTGCGAGCATGTCGACGTCGCCGAGTCGCTCGCCATCGACCGGTTGAAGCGGCTCTTCGGCTACCCGACCATGGAGATCGCTGCCAACGTGCAGCCCCACTCCGGGGCGCAGGCCAATGCCGCCGTGTTCCTCGCCCTGCTGACACCCGGTGACACCATCATGGGTCTGTCGCTGGCCGAAGGCGGCCACCTCACGCACGGCATGCCACTGAATATCTCGGGCAAGTGGTTCAAGGTGGTCAGCTACGGCCTGAACGAGCGCGAGGAAATCGACTACGACGCGATGGAGGCGGCTGCTCACACCCACAAGCCCAAGCTGCTGATTGGCGGGGCCAGCGCTTATTCGCTGCGCTTTGACTGGGCGCGCATGGCCAAGATCGCCAAGGACGTCGGTGCCTACTTCATGGTCGACATGGCGCACTACGCGGGCCTGATCGCAGCCGGTGTTTACCCGAGCCCAGTGCCGCATGCCGACGTGGTCACCAGCACCACGCACAAGACGCTGCGCGGCCCGCGCGGCGGCCTCATCCTCATGAAGCCGCATCTCGAAAAGCAGATCAACAGCGCCGTGTTCCCAGGCACCCAGGGCGGCCCGCTGATGCATGTGATCGCCGCCAAGGCGATTGCCTTCAAGGAGGCGCTGGCGCCCGAGTTCAAGGGCTATCAGCAGCAGGTGCTCACCAATGCGCGCGTGATGGCCGAGACGCTGGTCAAGCGCGGCCTGCGCATTGTCAGCGGCCACACCGAGAGCCATCTTATGCTGGTGGACCTGCGCGCCAAGCAGATCACCGGCAAGGACGCCGAGGCACTGCTGGGCCAGGCGCACATCACGATCAACAAGAACGCCATCCCCAAGGATCCGGAAAAGCCGATGGTCACCAGCGGCATCCGCCTCGGCAGCCCTGCCATGACCACACGTGGCTTCAAGGAGGCCGAGGCCGAGCAGACCGCCAACCTCATCGCCGGCGTGCTCGACAACCCCAAGGACCCCGCCACCGTCGCCCGCGTGCGCGGCGAGGTCGAGAAGCTCACGGCGCGGTTTCCCGTCTATGGCTAAGCCGTCGCGTTCGGTGTACGCGACACTGCAGGTTGCACGTGCTCCGCACGCGATGAGGTCAGTGGGTCGGGCTTTGGGGCGGCCAGGCGCCCGACCCAATGACAGGGGCAAGGAGGCGGCGCTTCGCCCCGCCGAGCCCGAACGCTGCCTGCACGCCCCGCGCGCACTCGCACCGTGCTCCAGCCTGCGCGAAGCGGCGCGCAGCGCCTCGTTGCTTTTGTTTTCGGGCCGCCCGCCCGGCCGCCCGAAGGGCGGACCGCTGATTGAAGCGGTTGCGATGCACGTGCGACGCGCAGCGTCGCGTACATCGCAACCGAACACGCGATGAAATGTCCCTTCTGCCAGCACGCCGACACCCAGGTCATCGACTCGCGTGCCTCCGACGAAGGCGCCAGCATCCGGCGGCGGCGCCGTTGTTTTGCCTGTGACAAGCGCTTCACCACGTATGAGCGCGTCGAGCTTGCCATGCCCTCGATCGTCAAGCGTGGCGGCAGCCGCGCCGAATACGACCGCGAGAAGCTGCGCTCGTCGATGATGCTGGCGCTGCGCAAGCGGCCGGTGCCGCGCGAGGCGGTGGACGACGCGATCGGCCGCATCGAGGACAAGCTGCTGTCACTGGCGCAACGCGAAATCAAGAGCGAGAAGCTGGGCGAGCTGGTGATGCGCGAGCTGAAGCGGCTCGACAAGGTGGGCTATATCCGCTTTGCATCTGTGTACCGGAGTTTCGAAGATGTCGATGAATTCGCAGAGGTGGTCAAGGAAATCCGCCCGGCCAGCAAGACCGGCCGACGCAAACGGGCGGCTTGAGGCGCAGCGGCCGGCGGACCTCGGGCACCTGCTGCTGAAGGCTTGTCTGACGACCGCCGTGGCGCTTGGTGTCGCTAGTGGCCTGACTGGTTGCGGCGGCAGCGGCGGGCCCAGTGGGGGCGGTGTGCTGCCACCGCCACCGCCGCCATCCGGCTCGGTCAGCTGGGGTGCGCCGACAACGTTGGCGAGCAACGCGGCAATCACCACCCTGGCGGCTGCTGTGGCCAGCGATGGCGCTGCCACTGTCGCCTGGCCGCAGACGCAACTCGTGCTGCCCGGGGCCACCACGCCGAGCCCCGTGCCCTATGTGGTCACGCGCCGGCAGGCAGTCGGCAGCGCGACCTGGGACGCTGTGCAGTTGCTGGAGTCGGTCAACGCGGGTAACGCGGCCACCGACAGCGTGAACGAGCTGCAGGGTGCGGGCGCCGGTGCAGCCAGTGTCTTTGCCTGGCGTCGCATGACCAGCGTTCTCGACCGCCTGACCAGCGGCCGGCGTGATGCCGCCGCCAGTTCGTCGGCCACCGTGACCGAAGCACCGGTGGTGTTGGGTATGAACGGCGTGGCACTGGCCAGCAACGACAACGGTGAGCAGGCGATGGTGTGGGCGCAGGCGCCGGGCGCCACACCGTCGGGGGTGGCACAGGTCTACTTCAGCCGGCGCAGCGGCACCGGCGCCTGGAGCGCGCCGCTCGTGCTGCAGACCAATGCCGCGGTGGCCGGCAGCGAACCGGCCGTTGCGCTCGACAGCACCGGCCGCGCCATGGTGGCCTGGCGGCAGGGCGCGGTGAACGCGCAACTGTGGTCGCGCGTGGTGGACGCCAACAATCTTCTCGGCACGCCGCTCCAGGTCGATCTCAATCAGCTCAACGACGCGCGCAACCCGCGCCTGGCGGCACTCGGGACCAACCAGTTCATGCTGAGCTGGGAGCAGGGGCAGGCCGGCGCCACCGGCTACGACCTGCGGGCCACGCGCTGGACCGGCGCCGGCTGGCTAGGCGCGCCCGCGACCATCGACACCAGCGTTGCCACCGTGGCCGAGTCGCGCGTGGTCAGCGCGGCGCTGCAGGGTGCGACCGTGGTGTGGCGGCAGGACGGGCTGGTGCAGGCGGCGCGCTTCTCGGCTGCCAACGGCAACTGGTCGCTGCCGGTGCAACTGAGCGCCAGCCTTGCCGGCACCGCGCAGGACATGCGCGTGGGCAGCGACGCCCAAGGCAATGCGATCGTGGTGTGGACCCAGCGGCCGAGCGGTGGGGTCAACGACCTGTACTACGCCGTGCTCACGGCCAGCAGCGGCGCCTTCGCTGCGCCGGTGGCGCTCGAAAGCAATGCGGGCACGGCAGGCACGCCGGTCCTGGCCGTGGGCTCCAATGGCACGGCAACCGTGGCGTGGCTGCAGACCGTCGCCGGGCAGGCCAACCCGGATCTGATCGCGCGCGTGGCACGGCCCTAATCAGCAGGGGCAGGGGCGGCAGTCGCGGCCTTCGGCCCTTGCGCCAGCAGCCACGTTCTCATCCGCGTTTTATCTGCGGCTGCGATTGATTCCGCGCAAGGCCGCTGCAGCAGCGCGCAGGTGACGACTTGAATCCAAGCGCCAGCGGCCTACATTTGGTGATAGCGGGTTCCGGTGGCAAAGCCCGGCTCGGTCGAGCCGGAACCGGGCTCGTGCAAGGTGTTGCTCATAGGAGGATTTCATGGGCGCCCCGCTGACCACTGCGCTTTCAAGGCGCGATCCGGTCTATTCAATGACCCCGTTCTCGTCGTTCTTCGAAGACTTCTTCAATGACTTCATGGCGCGGCCGACGCTGCCATCGGGCTACCTGCCTGGGAGCTACGTCTCCGACATTGCGCCTGTCATGCGCGCTCGCATGGACGTGGTCGACAAGGGCGAGATGTTCCTCGTCACCATCGACCTGCCGGGTGTGAAAAAGGACGACATCAGCATCAACATCGAGGGCGCGCGCGTGGCGGTGACCGCCAACGTCCTGACCGAAACGCCGGTCAAGGAAGGCGAGCGGCTGCTCTACACCGAGCGTGGCGGGCGACAATTATCTTGAGCGCTCAGCGACAACTATCGTGAGCGGTTGACGCATGCCGCCGGGGTGCGTTTTGCGGTTGGGTTCCTACAGTG
>JBIIZX010000027.1:0-14036 GCA_044346055.1 Burkholderiaceae bacterium
GGCCAGCATGTGATCGCCATGCTGGTGGCCGAGGACGAGCAGCAAAGTGTGCTCACTGCCACCGAGAACGGCTTTGGCAAGCGCACGCCGATCGCTGAGTACACGCGGCATGGCCGCGGCACCAAGGGCATGATCGCCATTGCCACCGGCGAGCGCAACGGCAAGGTCGTGGCCGCCACACTGGTGCATACCGAAGACGAGATCATGCTGATCACCACCGGCGGCGTGCTGATTCGCACGCGCGTGGCCGAGATCCGCGAAATGGGCCGCGCCACGCAGGGCGTGACGCTGATCAGCCTCGATGCCGGCACCAAGCTGTCGGGCCTGCAGCGGATCGTTGAAAGCGATGCAGATACCAACGGCAACGGTCACGTCCCTGACGATCCGGGCGGGCCGGATGCAACGGCGGACGGTGCCGCCGACAGCAGTCCAACTGGTGAGGCAGACAGCGGCAACGGCGGCGACAACACAGAAGGCGGGGAGCAATGAAGAACGTGGTGCAGGCGGCTGCGGCCGTGATGGTGCTGGCGCTGGGGATGCACGCCGGCGCGGCGTTGGCGCAGGGCGGCGCAGCGACCACGGCCCCCGCGACGAGCCCCGCGTCGAGCCCCACATCGCCGGCCAAGAAGGAGTTGGTGCAGAAGGTGCTCAAGCTCAATCAGGCGGGCATCGAAGGTGTGGGTGAACAACTTGCGGGCCAGACTGCCAACCAGGCGATGCAGGCGGCGGGCTCGGCCATTGGCAGCCTGCCCGAAGCCAGGCGCGAGGCCGTGGCCAAGGAGATCCAGGCTGAGGTCAAGAAGTTCTACGACGAGCTGGCGCCGTTGCTGCGGCAGCGTGCCGTGCAGCTGGCGCCAGGCACCGTTGGCACCGCGCTCGAGGAGCGCTTCACCGAAGACGAACTGAGGACGCTGGTGACCTGGCTAGAGTCGCCAGTCAGCCGCAAGTACCAGCAGATCTCGGGTGATCTGCAGGGCACGCTGGCGCAGAAGGTGGTCGCAGACACGCGCCCGCAGGTCGAGCCCAAGCTAAAGGCGCTGGACCATAGCCTGTCTGCCAAGTTCAAGCAGCCGGGCGCTGCCAAGCCCGCGGGAAGTGGTGCCGCCAAGAAGTGAGCGTGCAGAAAAAAGTGAGAGCGCAGAAAATCTTCAACTTCGCCTCCGGCCCGGCGGTCCTGCCGCAGCCGGTGCTGCAGCAGGCGCAGGCCGAGCTGCTCGACTGGCAGGGCCGCGGCTACTCCGTGATGGAGACCAGCCACCGTGCGCCCGAGTTCGTCGAGGTGATGCAGGCGACCGAAGCGCTGCTGCGCGAGTTGCTGCACGTGCCGGCCAACTACCGGGTGCTGTTCATGCAGGGCGGCGGTCACCAGCAGTTTGCGATGGTGCCCGTCAACCTGCTTGGTGCAAAGTTTCAGGCCGATTACATCGTGACCGGCCACTGGACCAAGGCCGCCGCCGACGAAGCGCGCCGGCTGTGCAATGTGAGCGAGGCAGCCAACACCTTTCCCGCCTGCCGGCTGGTGCCCGCGCAATCCGAGCTCAAGCTCGATGCCGAGGCCGCTTACGCCTACTACTGCCCGAACGAGACCATCCACGGCGTCGAGTTCGATTACGTGCCGGACACGGGCCGCGTGCCACTGGTGGCCGACATGTCGTCGAGCTTCCTGTCGCGGCCGGTGGACATCGAGCGCCACGGCATTGTCTACGCCTGCGCACAGAAGAACTTCGGCCCGGCCGGGCTGACTGCGGTCGTCATCCGTGACGATCTCATTGGACACGCCTCGAGCCGCTGGCCCACCGTGCTCGACTACAAGGTCTATGCCGATGCGCAGTCCATGTGGAACACGCCTGCCACGTTCTCTGTCTACGTCGCGCTTCTGGTGCTGCGCTGGCTCAAGGCGCAGGGCGGGGTGGAGGCCATTGAGCGCGTGAACATGGACAAAGCGCGCTTGCTCTACGAAACGATCGACGGCTCCGGCGGCTTCTACGTCAACCATGTGAACCCGCCGCACCGCTCGCGCATGAACGTGCCGTTTTCGCTGCGTGACGAAAGCCTGAACGAAGCCTTCCTGTCGCAGGCGGCCGAGCGCGGGCTGGTGCAGCTCAAGGGCCATCGCTCGGTGGGCGGCATGCGCGCGTCGATCTACAACGCGATGCCGATGGCTGGTGTGCAGGCACTGGCGCAATTCATGCGCGAGTTTGCGCAGCGGCAGGCGTGAGGCGCAGCTGATGGACGAGCAGCTGCGGCCCCTGCGCGAGGCGATCGATGCGGTTGATCGTGAACTTCTGCGCCTCTTGAACGAGCGCGCGCGTCTGGCACAACAAGTTGGCCACCTGAAGCAGACGACCAATGCGCCGGTGTATCGGCCCGAGCGCGAGGCCGAGGTGCTGCGCAAGGTGGCCGGGCTGAACGCCGGTCCGCTGCCCGACCTTGCCTTGACCGGCGTGTATCGCGAGATCATCTCTGCCTGCCGGGCGCTGGAGCGGCCGCTGCATGTCGCCTACCTGGGCCCGGCCGGCACGTTCTCAGAACTGGCCATGCTCAAGCAGTTTGGCACCGGCGTGGCGGGCGAGCCCTGCTCCTCGATCGACGAGGTGTTCCGCCTGGCTGAGGCCGGCACCGTCGACTTTGCCGTCGTGCCGGTGGAAAACTCCACTGAAGGCGCGGTGAGCCGCTCGCTCGACCTCCTGCTGCAAACTCGGCTGCGCATCCTGGCCGAAGTGTCGGTGCCGGTGCGGCATCACCTTCTGACGCAAGCGGGCACCGTGGATGGCATCAAGCGCGTGTGCGCGCATTCGCAGGCGCTTGGGCAGTGCGTGGAGTGGCTCAACCAGCATTTGCCGACGATCGAGCGCATGGCCGTGTCCAGCAACGCAGAAGGCGCGCGCCTGGCCTCGCTCGATGCCACCGTTGCTGCCATCGCCGGCGAGAACGCCGCCATGCTTTATGGCCTGCAGCAGGCCGCCAGTCACATCCAGGACGACCCGCAGAACCGCACGCGCTTCGTGGTGCTCGGCCGGCAGGACACGCAGCCCAGCGGCCGCGACAAGACGTCGCTCATCCTGTCGGTCAACAACGCAGCCGGTGCTGTCTATCACATGCTGCAACCCCTGTCGCACCATGGCGTATCGATGACGCGCTTTGAATCGCGCCCGGCCAAGATGGGCGCCTGGGAGTACTACTTCTACGTCGACATCGAAGGCCACGAGCGCGACGAGCGGACCGCGCCCGCGCTGGCCGCTTTGCGCAGCGTGTGCGCGTTCTACAAGAGCCTGGGCTCGTACCCGATGGAAGCGTGAGGGTCTGGAATCGGGAGTCGGGATTCCGGGATCAGGGTTGAGGATTGAGGATTGAGCTTGCGCGGATGCGTCGCGTGAGCCTCTAGGCGAGAGACGTGATGACCGCTGCAGCTTCCACACCTGCCATTGCCGCATTGGACTATGTGCGGCAGATTGCGCCGTACCAGGCCGGCAAGCCGATCGAGGAGCTGGCGCGCGAGTTTGGCCTTGCGCCCGAGTCGATCGTCAAGCTCGCCTCCAATGAAAATCCGCTCGGCATGCCAGCCTCGGCACGTGCGGCGATGCTGCGCGCGGCGGATTTGGGGCGCTATCCGGATGCCAATGGTTTCGAGCTGAAAGCCAAGCTGTCGGCGCGCTTTGGTGTGCCGGCCGACTGGCTCACGCTCGGCAATGGCAGCAACGACATTCTCGAGTCGGCCGCTGCCGTCACGCTCAGCCCGCAGGCGAGCTGCGTGTATTCGCAACACTCGTTTGCCGTCTATGCGCTGGCCACCCAGGCGCGCGGCGCGCATGCGATCGTGGTGCCCGCCAAGGCACATGGCCACGATCTCGATGCGATGGCCGCTGCGCTGCGCGCCGACACGCGGCTTGTCTTCATCGCCAACCCCAACAACCCGACCGGCACCTACCTCACGGCGCAAGCGATCGAGGCCTTTCTCGCGCGCGTGCCGCCAGAGGTCGTCGTCGTGCTCGACGAGGCCTACAACGAGTACCTGCCGCCAGAGCTGCGCATGGACTCGGTGGCCTGGGTGCGACGCTACCCCAACCTGATCGTCTCTCGCACCTTTTCCAAGGCGTTTGGTCTGGCCGGGCTGCGCGTCGGCTACGCCATCGCGCGGCCTGAGCTCACCGACCTCTTGAATCGCGTGCGCCAGCCGTTCAACGTCAACACGCTGGCGCAGGTGGCCGCCGCCGCCGCGCTCGATGATGCGGCCTTTCTCGAGCAGAGCTACACGCTGAATCGCAGCGGTCTACAGGCCTTGACAGCCGCCTTTGACCGGCTGGGCCTGGCCTATGTGCCGCCCTTTGGCAACTTCGTGCTGGTCAAGGTCGGCGCCGCCGATCGCATCTATCGGGAGCTGCTCAAGCGTGGCGTTATCGTGCGGCCGGTGGCCAACTACGGCCTGCCCGAGTGGCTGCGCATCACCGTTGGCCTGCCGGATGAGAACGCGCGGTTTGTTCAGGCACTGCAGGAGGCGCTGAGCGCATCGCTGAGCGACGCCGCATCTGCGAGAGCCGCACCAGCCCCGCCGGCCGCCACCGTCTGACCCTCGTGATCGCCACTGCATCAGCCGCACCAACCGCATCGACCGCGCCGCGCTTTGAGCGCATGGCACTGCTGGGTGTGGGCCTGATCGGTGGCTCAGCGGCGCTCGCTTGGCGGGCTGCTGGACGCGTCGGCCGCGTGGTGGGCCACGACACGGACGCGGCGGCGTTGAGTGTTGCGATCGAACGCGGCGTGATCGATGCGGCCGCCGATTCGGTGGCTGCCGCCGTGGCAGATGCGGACCTCGTCGTGCTCGCCGCACCCGTCGGAGCCATGCCCGCACTGCTGGCCGAGGTCGCCGAGCACGTGGCGCCGTTTGCCGTCATCACCGACGTCGGCAGCACCAAGGCTTCGGTCATCGCGGCCGCGCGCGCTGCACTGACTGCCAACAGCAGTTTTTCGCTGCGCCGCTTTGTGCCCGGCCATCCAATCGCCGGCCGCGAATTGCACGGCGTGGCCCATGCGCTGCCCACACTGTTTGCCGGCGAGCTCTTCATCGCCACACCCATGGATGTGACGCACGCCGACGCCCTCGATCGCGTCGAAGGTTTATGGCATGCAGCGGGCAGCCGCGTGGTCCGCATGAGCGCCGAGGAGCACGACCGCATTTTCGCGGCCGTGAGCCACCTGCCGCACCTGCTCGCCTTTGCGCTGGTGGCCGCCATCGCGCAGGAGTCCGACGGCGCACGCAAGCTCGACTTTGCCGGCGGCGGTTTTCGTGACTTCACGCGCATCGCGGCGTCCAGCCCGGTGATGTGGCGTGACGTCGCACTGGCCAATGGCGCGGCGCTGAGCAGCGAGCTCAAGAGCTACCGCAAGCTGCTGGACGAGTTGCAGCTGGCGGTTGATGCGGGCGATGCGGCCACGCTTGAACGCGTATTTGCGCTCGCCGCAAGCACGCGGCGCGCACGTGCCAGCCACTTTGATGAGGCCTGAGCCGTGAGAAAAGAGGGACCGGCATCGTTAACAGTGGCACCGATTGCGCGCGCCCATGGCACCGTGCGCCTGCCCGGCTCCAAGAGCATTTCCAATCGTGTGCTGTTGCTCGCCGCGCTCGCCCAAGGCACTACCGAACTCAACGGACTGCTGCAGGCCGATGACACGCGCGTGATGCTCGACGCCCTGCGCGCGCTCGGCATCGCCATCGACGAGGCGGGTGCGAGCGTGCGGGTGACTGGCTGTGACGGCGCGATTCCCAACAAGCGCGCTGATCTGCACCTGGGCAATGCTGGCACCGCCATGCGTCCGCTGGCCGCCATGCTCGCTTGGGCCGGCGGCCACTACACGCTCGATGGCGTGGCGCGCATGCGCGAGCGGCCGATCGGTGATCTGGTCGATGCGCTCAACGCGCTCGGTGCCCAGGTCCACTATGCGGCCACCCCCGGTTATCCGCCGCTCGTGATCGCGCCGCCGCGCGCCGTGGCCAGCGACAGGGTGCAGATCCGCGGCGACACCTCGAGCCAGTTCGTCAGCAGCCTGCTGATGGCCGCACCGCTGATCGCGCCCGCCCATGGGCTCGACATCGATGTGCCGGGTTCCCTCATCTCGCAGCCGTATGTGACGATGACTGTGCGGCTGATGGCGCGCTTTGGCGTCAATGTGATCCAAGGAGGCCAGCGCTTTCACGTGCCGCGCGCGCGCTATGCAAGCGCCGGCAGGCTGGCGGTCGAAGGCGATGCCTCTGGCGCCTCATACTTCCTGGGCCTGGGCGCGCTTGCTGGCGGCCCGATCCGCGTCGAAGGCGTGGGACGCGCCAGCGTGCAGGGGGATGTCGCCTTCATCGACCTGCTGCGCGCCATGGGGGCGGTGATCGAGATCGGTGACGACTGGATCGCGGCGCGTGCTGCACCGGTCGGGTCGGGCGGGCTCAAGGCCGTGGACTACGACTGCACCGCGATCCCCGATGCCGCCATGACCGCAGCCGTTCTCGTCGGCTTTGCGCAAGGTCGCACGCGGCTCACCGGCATTGGCTCATGGCGCGTGAAGGAGACCGACCGCATTGCGGCCATGGCAACCGAGCTGCGCAAGCTCGGCGCCACGGTGACCGAGGGCGCCGATTGGCTGGAGGTCGAAGGCCCGGTGCGCTGGCGCGCCGCCGCCATCGACACCTATGACGATCACCGCATCGCCATGTGCTTTTCGCTCGCCGCCGCCGGCGGCGTGCCGGTCACGATCAATGATCCCGGCTGTGTCGCCAAGACCTTCCCGGACTACTTCAGCCGGCTGGGTGGTTTGCTGCAGCCACGGCAGGCGTGGGAGGCGATGGCATGAAGCGGTTCCACGCCCGCTCATGCAGCAGGTACGCCACCGTATTGGCCATCGGCTCGAGCAAGGCGATCGCGCTGGCGATGCCGATGCTGCCGGTCAGAAGGTAGGCAATGCTGAAGGCCACGGCAAAGTGAATGGCGGCGAAGGTGGCGGTCTTGGCCAGGCTCAGGCGAAATGGAACGCGCATGGAAAACCTTTGGGCTTGATCGTCGAGAATGAGTTGTATCTGCGGCTCAGCTTAGGTTCCTGCAAGGCCACGTCCATTTGTTTGCCCGCATCGGCCCGATAGTCTTTCAGCCATGACCATTCCCGTAATCACCATCGACGGACCCACTGCCTCGGGCAAGGGCACGGTGGCCGCTCGGGTGGCGCAGGCCCTGGGCTATCACTACTTGGACAGCGGTGCGCTGTACCGCCTGGTGGCCCTCGCGGCGCTGGAGCAGGGGGTCGATCCGGACGACCCTGTCGGCGCGGGACAGGTTGCGGCTGCGCTGCGGCCTCGCTTTGCCGACGGCCACATCAACCTGCAGGGTCGCGACGTGACCGACCTCATCCGCTCCGAGGACGTGAGCCGCGCCGCGTCGCGCGTGGCCGTGCACACCCCCGTGCGCGACGCCTTGCGCGAGCTGCAGCAGGCCTTTCGGACAGCGCCGGGGCTGGTGGCGGATGGTCGCGACATGGGCACGGTGCTGTTTCCGGACGCAGCACTCAAGGTGTTCCTGACCGCGAGCGTCCAGGCGCGTGCCGAGCGACGCCATAAGCAGTTGATCGACAAGGGCTTTCCGGCTAACATCTCGGCCCTTTTGCAGGATTTGCGGGCGCGCGATGAGCGCGATTCGCAACGGGCGGCAGCACCGCTGAAGCCTGCCGAAGATGCCTACCAGTTGGACTCCTCAACCCTGTCGGCCGACGAGGTCGTGCAGCAAGTGCTCAACTGGTATGCGCAGGCATCAGAAGCTCGCCTCTAGCTAGTAGCTAGAACGAGTAGTAGTTTGCAGTTAGCAGTACGCAACGCAGTCAGCAGTACGCAAGACAAGTGGCCCGGTGGCCTAAACCAGAGCATGAGCCACCAGCCGCTGTTCCAAAGGGCGCTTCCGGCCTCGCCAAGACTGTCGGGAGCATTGTTCAACTCCACCTGCACGCAAAGTGTGGGTGAGACTGAAAGTCACTGAATGTCATCCGTTGCAATGCAGGGCAAGGCGGCCGGTTCGGCCGGTGTTGAATCGTTTGCCGCGCTCTTCGAAGAGAGCCTGTCGCGGCAGGAAATGAAGCAGGGAGAAGTCATCACCGCCGAGGTGGTGCGCGTCGACTACAACTTCGTGGTTGTCAATGCAGGGCTGAAGTCCGAGGCCTACATCCCGCTCGAGGAATTCAAGAACGACCTGGGCCAGATCGACGTCAAGCCGGGCGACTTCGTCTCGGTGGCGATCGAGTCGCTCGAAAACGGCTACGGCGACACCATCCTGTCGCGTGACAAGGCCAAGCGCCTGGCCGCGTGGATGAACCTCGAAAAAGCGCTGGAAAACGGCGAGCAGATCGCAGGCACCATCACCGGCAAGGTCAAGGGCGGCCTGACCGTCATGACCAACGGCATTCGCGCGTTTTTGCCCGGTTCGCTGGTCGACGTGCGTCCGGTCAAGGACACCACGCCCTACGAGGGCAAGACGCTCGAGTTCAAGGTCATCAAGCTCGATCGCAAGCGCAACAACGTCGTGCTGAGCCGCCGTGCCGTGGTCGAGGCCAGCATGGGCGAAGAGCGCCAGAAGCTGCTCGAGACCCTCAAAGAGGGCGCCACCGTCAAAGGCACAGTCAAGAACATCACCGACTACGGTGCGTTCGTTGACCTGGGCGGCATCGACGGCCTGCTGCACATCACCGATTTGGCCTGGCGTCGCGTGCGCCATCCGAGCGAGGTGGTGCAGGTGGGCCAGGAGATCACGGCCAAGGTCCTGAAGTTCGACCAGGAGAAAAACCGCGTTTCGCTCGGCGTGAAGCAACTGGGCGAGGACCCGTGGGTGGGTCTGGCGCGCCGTTACCCGCAGAGCACCCGACTGTTCGGCAAGGTCACTAATATCACTGACTACGGCTCCTTCGTGGAGATCGAGTCCGGCATCGAGGGCCTGGTGCACGTGTCCGAGATGGACTGGACCAACAAGAACGTCGATCCGAAGAAAGTCGTGCAACTGGGCGACGAGGTCGAGGTCATGGTGCTGGAGATCGACGAGGACCGTCGCCGCATCTCGCTGGGCATGAAGCAGTGCAGGCCCAATCCGTGGGATGACTTTTCCATCTCGCACAAGAAGGGTGACAAGGTCCGCGGGCAGATCAAGTCGATCACCGACTTTGGCGTGTTCATCGGCCTGCCGGGCGGCATCGACGGCCTGGTTCACCTGTCGGACCTGTCGTGGAGCGAGCCGGGCGAAGAGGCCGTGCGCAAGTACAAAAAGGGCGACGAGATCGAGGCAGTTGTGCTTGCCATCGACACCGAGCGCGAGCGCATCAGCCTGGGCGTCAAGCAGATGGGCGGCGACCCGTTCAATGGTTTTGCCAGCAGCCACGAGAAGGGCCAGGTCGTCACCGGCACGGTCAAGAGCGTGGATGCCAAGGGCGCAGTGGTGAATATCGGTGGCGACGTCGAGGGCTACCTGCGCGCCTCGGAACTGGCGGCCGATCGTGTCGAGGACGCGCGTTCGCACTTGAAAGAGGGCGACACCGTCACCGCGATGATCATCAACGTCGATCGCAAGAACCGCAGCATCAATCTGTCGGTCAAGGCCAAGGACAGCGCCGAGACCAGCGAGCAGATGCATCGGATGCAGGCCGAAGCGCAAACGGGCACCACCAACCTAGGTGCCCTGCTCAAGGCCAAGCTCGACACGACCAAGAACCCGTAAGCGTCGACCGGGAGCCGCGCGCGGAGGATTCCGTGCGCGGCATGCACCATGAAGACAATGACCAAATCGGAGCTCATCAACCGGTTGGCCGAGCGCAACCAGCGCTTGGTCGCCCGTGATGCCGATGAGGCGGTCAAGACGATCCTCGACGCCATGGGCCAGGCACTGGCCAGCGGCAACCGGATCGAGATCCGTGGCTTTGGCAGCTTTGCGCTGAACTACCGGCCGCCGCGCGTGGGCCGCAATCCGAAGTCCGGCGAGCGAGTGCCGGTGCCGGCCAAGCACGTGCCGCATTTCAAAGCGGGCAAGGAGTTGCGCGAGCGAGTCGATGGTCAGACCTCGCCGCTGCCGCCTCCAATCGCGGATGACGACAGCGACAATTGACGACGTGGTCGATCATCAAACAATGACACTCGGATCGGCACTGAAGCAGTCTTCCAAGCCCCGCCCTTCGCGGGGCTTTTTCTTTGGTGCGCTTGCAGTCGCTGCCGATACAAGCCGCGCGGCAAGCGATAATCCGCGCATGTCATTTCTCGGCTGGCTGATCCGTCTCGCGTTCTTTGCGCTGGTGCTGTGGTTTGCGCTGAAGAACACGACTCCCGTGCCGCTGCGCTTTTCAGAGTCGCTGCGCTACGACGAGGTGCCGCTCATCCTCATCATCCTCGGCTGCTTTGTGCTCGGTGTGCTGGCTGGCGCGGCGGCACTGGCGCCACGCCTGTTTCGCCTGCGGCGCCAGGCCCAGGCCGGCCAACGGGCGACCAGCGAGGCGGCCGCAGCGCAAGTCTCGGCCGAACGCTATGGCGATGAACTCGCCAGCGCCGCACGCAACGCCGGAGCCGCCGGGCAACTCGACGCAGATACGCGCTTTCCCCGCTAGGCAATGGAATTCGAGGCCTGGTACCTGATCTTCCTGCCGCTGCTGTTTGCGGCCGGCTGGTTTGCCCGCGGCTTTGAGTCGCGGGTGCGCCAGAGTGACCGGGCCACGGCACCGCGCTCGATCTTCCGCGGGCTCAATTTGCTGCTCAACGAGCAGCCCGACAAGGCGATCGACGCCTTCATCGAAGTTGTCAAGCTCGACCCCGAGACCATCGAGCTGCACTACGCGCTCGGTAACCTGTTCCGCCGCCGCGGTGAAATCGACCGCGCCGTTCGCATCCACACGCATCTCCTAAACCGCGCCGACCTGCCGGCGCGCGAGCGCGCCAACGCGCTGGCCGAACTGGGGCAGGACTACCTCAAGGGCGGGCTGCTCGACCGCGCCGAGGACACCTTCATCCGCCTGCTGGAAGACAACCAGCACCGCTTCGCCGCCCTGCGCGCGCTGCTGCGCATCTACCAGATGGAGCGCGACTGGACCAAGGCGATCGACTGCGCGCGACGCCTGGAGCGCGAGGCCGGTGAGTCGCATCACGTCTCGATCGCCCACTTTTATTGCGAGCTGGCCGAGAAGGCGCTGACCAAGGGCGATGTTGCCGACGCCCAGAAGCTCCTGGATGAAGCGCTGGCTGCCGATCGCAAGTCGGTGCGCGCCACTGTGCTGGCGGGCGATCTGGCCGCGCGCCGCGGTCAGCACGAGGAGGCCGTCAAGCACTGGTTGCGCCTGGAGACGATGGCGCCGGAGTACCTGGCGCTGGTGGGCGAGCGCCTGTCGAACTCGATGGACGCGGTGGGCCGCCGCGCCGATGCGCTGAACCTGTTGCGCCGCGCACTGCTCGATGCGCCGTCGATCGACCTGCTCGAGACCGCCTACAAGCGCGTGGCCGAATGGGAGGGCCTCGGCCCGGCCGAATCGCTGCTGCGCGATGAGCTCAAGCGCAACCCGTCACTGCTCGGATTTGAAAAGCTGCTGGCGCTGCGCAGCGCCGCTGCCAAGGGCGGCGCCGGTGATCCGGAGCTGGATCTGCTGCGCACGCTGATCCATGCGCAAACCCGCAAGCTCGCCCGCTATCGCTGCAACAAGTGCGGCTTCCGTGCGCGCGAGTTTCACTGGAACTGTCCTGGCTGCACCAGTTGGGAGAGCTATCCGCCGCGGCGGATCGAAGAACTCGACGCTTAGGCCGCTCGCGTGGCCTGCGCGTCGCCCCGCGTAGCGGGACGCGCATTCCTAAGACGTCGAGGGGGCTGCTCCGCCGCCCCGCTGCGCGGGGCGGGCCCAGGCTCGGATGTAGAGGGGGCTGCTCCGCCGCCCCCTCTAGACTCCCCCATGGGAAGGTCTTCCAGTAAGGCGGTTATGAGGTTGATCACGCTTGCGCTCTGCGCGGTGCTTTCGGTTCCGGGTCTTGCGTTTGCGCTTGAGCTGAACGACGCCAACCGCGCGCAGATCGAGCAACTGAATGGAGTTGGCGTCAGCACGGCCGAGGTGATCCTGCAGGAGCGTGCCAAGGCGCCGTTTCGCGATTGGATCGATCTGTCGCAGCGCGTGAAGGGCCTGAGCGGCAAGCGGCTGGAGCAACTGCAACAGCAGGGCGTGACGGTCAATGGCGTGCCCGGCACGTTCACGGCGGGCGCGCCGAGAAAGAAAGACAGCAAGTGATGAAAGGGACTGCGCAGAGCATCGAACTGACCATCGGCAATACACCGTTGGTCCGCTTGCAGCGCATTGGTGCGGCCGAAAACGCGCGGCGCGGCAATGTGCTGCTGGGCAAGCTCGAAGGGAACAATCCCGGCGGCTCGGTCAAGGACCGGCCGGCGTATTCAATGATCCAGCGCGCCGAGGAGCGCGGCGAGATCAAGCCCGGTGATCGCCTGATCGAGGCCACCAGTGGTAACACCGGCATTGCGCTGGCGATGATCGCGGCCATGAAGGGCTATCGCATGACGCTGATCATGCCGGACGACCTCTCGGCCGAGCGGCGCGCCAGCATGAAGGCCTATGGCGCCGAAGTGGGCATGGAGTACGCACGCGATCTGGCCATGCAGATGCAGGCCGAGGGCAAGGGCAGGGTGCTCGACCAGTTTGCCAACCCCGACAACCCTCGCGCGCATTACGAGACCACCGGCCCCGAGATCTGGCGCGACACGGGCGGGCGCATCACGCACTTTGTCAGCGCCATGGGCACGACCGGCACTATCATGGGAGTGGGTAGTTATCTGCGCGAGTGCCGCGCCGACGTGCAGATCATAGGCGCGCAGCCCGCGGAGGGCTCGCGCATCCCGGGCATCCGCAAGTGGCCCGAGGCATACTTGCCGAAGATCTACGACGCTGCGGGCGTTGACCGGCTGGAGTACGTGACGCAGGCCGAGAGCGAAGACATGGCGCGCCGCATGGCGGCCGAAGAAGGCATCTTCTGCGGCATCTCTGCAGCCGGCGCCTGCGTGATCGCGCAACGCATTGCAGCGGAAGTGCAGGACGCGACGATCGTGTTCATCGTGTGCGACCGGGGTGATCGGTATCTGTCGACTGGCGTGTTCCCGGCTTGAGCATCACGAAGCCAGTGCGAAGTCGCACGCACGCGGCGACGCCTGAACGCCCACCTATAATCGGCCATCTTGGCTGTTGAGCCCGCGCATCGCCGATCCGCGGGCTTTTTCATTCTCCGACCATGACCGTTCGCACCCGAATCGCTCCCAGCCCCACCGGCATGCTGCACCTCGGCACAGCGCGCACCGCGCTGTTTTGCTGGGCCTACGCGCGCCGCCACGGCGGCCAGTTCATCCTGCGCATTGAAGACACGGACCAGGAGCGCTCGACCGAGGAGGCGGTGCAGGTCATCCTTGAATCGATGGCCTGGCTGGACCTGAACTATGGCGAAGGTCCGGTGCGGCAGACCGACAGGCTGGCGCGCTATCGCCAAGTGATCGAGCAGCTGCTGGCCCAGGGCAAGGCCTATCGCTGCTACGCCAGCAAGGCCGAGCTGGAGGCGCTGCGCGAGCAGCAGATGGCGCGTGGCGAGAAGCCCCGCTACGACGGCCGCTGGCGCCCGGAGATCGCGCAGGGCAAGACCCCTCCGGCCGGTGTGGCGCCCGTGATCCGCTTTCGCAACCCCGACCATGGCGCCGTCGCCTGGAACGACCTGGTGAAAGGTCCGATCGTCGTCAGCAACAGCGAGCTCGACGATCTGGTCATCGCGCGCAGCGACATGATGCCGACCTACAACTTCGCGGTGGTGGTCGACGACATCGACATGCGCATCACGCACGTGCTGCGTGGCGACGATCACGTCAACAACACGCCGCGCCAGATCAACATCTACCGCGCGATCCTGCCCGATGGTGGCGCGCTGCCGCAGTTTGGCCACCTGTCGATGATCCTCGGCCCTGACGGGCAGAAGCTGTCCAAGCGCCACGGCACGGTGAGCGTGATGCAGT
>JBIIZX010000028.1:0-14002 GCA_044346055.1 Burkholderiaceae bacterium
TCACGCACGCCATCGTCGGCCATGCGCCCGACGTGGCGCGCGTGCTGGTGTGCGGCGGCGGCGCACGCAATGCCCAGATGCTCGCGCGGCTGGGCGAGGAACTGGATCGCCCGGTGCAGGGCACGCAGGCGCTGGGCATCGAGCCCGAGCAGGTGGAAGCGCTGGCATTCGCCTGGCTGGCGCACGCGCATCTGCGCCGCTGTCCGGGCAACCTGCCCAGTGTCACCGGGGCGCGCGGCAGCCGCGTGCTGGGCGCGCTCTACCCCGCGTGAGCGGCAACGAAAAGGGCGCCCGCAGGCGCCCTTGGCAGGGCGGAACCGTGCCCGCCGCTAGACGGAAAACGAAGAACCGCAGCCGCAGGTCGTGGTGGCGTTGGGGTTCTTGATCACGAACTGCGCGCCTTCGAGGTCTTCCTTGTAGTCGATCTCGGCGCCGACCAGGTACTGGTAGCTCATCGAGTCGATCAGCAGCGTGACGCCGTTTTTCTGCATCGTCGTGTCGTCTTCGTTGACGACCTCGTCGAAGGTAAAGCCGTACTGGAAGCCCGAGCAACCGCCGCCCTGCACGAAGACGCGCAGCTTCAGATCCGCATTGCCTTCTTCGTCGATCAGCTGACGCACCTTGCTGGCGGCGCTATCGGAAAAGGCAATCGGGGCCGGCATCTCTACTACTGCGTTCATGTCACCTCCCGTATTCGACGAACGACACTATGTGGCCAAATTATGGGGCAAAGGGCGGCAAATACTCCACCCTTGCGCCCATCACCCTGCACTGGCTCCGGTCTTTGGTTCGTTGCTCGCCTCAAGGTCGGATCTTGGTGCGGCAGCAGCCAACTTCAATGTCGCCGGGCCGCGTCCCTGGCCTTCAGCAGAGCTGTCCTCGTGACTCAAGGTGCCTTCCACGATCGCGCCGTGGTGCATTTCGAGGGCGCGATAGCGCACATCTCCATGGATCCGCGCCTTGGGCTGCAGTTCCAGCAGCACGGTGGCAACCACCGGGCCGCTGATGCGGCCGGCCACGACGAGATGCGAGCCACGCACCTCGCCTTCTACCGCGCCAGTTTCGCTGATCACCAGCATGCCGCCCTTGTCGCAATCGGTGCAGTGCACCGATCCCAGCACCGTGCCGTCGATGCGCAGGCCGCCCGTGAAGGTCAAGTCGCCGCGCACAATGGTGCCAGCACCGATTAGGCTGCCAATCTGGCTCTGGCCATTGCGTTTGCTATTGAACATGCTTCCTCCGCTGGCAAGCCTCGCGCCTGCCGACCACTGGGCTACAGACTCGAACTACAGATTGAACGACTGCTGCACACGCACCTCGCCGTTGGCAACGATGCGCACCTGCACGGACCGTGCCACGGCACCGGCCGGCAGGGTGAAAACGCCCTCGAGCCGCTGATAGTGGCGAAACGACAACGGCAGCGCCGTATCGTCCGATCCGGTCTCCGGCTTCGGCACGGTCAGGGTAAATGACCGCCCGCCCTGGACGTAGGCGACCGTCAACTGCACACCACCGACGAACTCGCGCTCGGCCTTACCCGCCTGCTGCACCAGCAGTCGGTAGCGCAATGTATTGGCGGCCTGATCCTCGGGCTGCACGCGAAAACTGCGGATCACCACACCCTTGGCAGCGGCCGCCGCGGCCGCCGGCAGCAAGCTTTCGAAGAACGCCAGGTCTTCCTTGAGCCGGTTGGACTCGACTTCCAGTGCACTCACCTGCTTTGCCAATTGCTCCTGCGCGGCGCGCTCGACCTTGAGTTGGCTGTCGTGGGCTGCCGCCAGTGCGGCGAACCGGTCGCGCTCGGCGGTCACCTCGCGCACCTGTGAGCGCACGCGCTCCAAATCGGCCATGAGGTCGCGCCGGTCAGGGCCGGCGAATTCGCGCCCGTACTCGTAGATGGCCACGCCGGCAGCAGCAGCCACTGCCAGTACGAGGAAACCGAGCAAGGCCCGCACCGGCCAGGGCAGTCGCGAGCGCACGGTCACTCGCGGCGCGCTCACCGACAGCTTGCGCATGAAGAGTTTCCACTTCATGCCGGAAGGAATTCACGGAAGGACACGTTGAGGGCGGGCACGCCTAAAGCAGCATGATCCGCCATCAGCCCGAGGGCGAGGCGGCAAGAAAATGGCCGCATCGGCGGCCATTTGCCTTGATGTTGCCCAAGTATAGGAAGGACGCGGAAGTCTTCGCACGCAGCGCGGCGCGCAAAGACGCTAGCCTCGTCGGTGCAAGGCGCAAGGAGCACTGGGGCTCCAAACACCAAGAGCGCCCAGCCGTGCCCCGACCTTAGCGCTTGGAGAACTGCTTGCGGCGACGTGCCTTGCGGAAACCGACTTTCTTGCGCTCGACCTCGCGCGCATCGCGCGTCACCAGGCCCGCCTTGGACAGAACGGGCTTCAGGGTGGAGTCATAGTCGATCAGCGCGCGCGTGATGCCATGGCGCACCGCACCGGCCTGGCCCGACTCACCGCCACCATCCACGTTGACCTTGATGTCAAACGTGGTGCCGTGGTTGGTCACGTCCAGGGGCTGGAGCGCGATCATGCGGCCCGTCTCGCGGTGGAAGTACTGGTCGAGCGGACGGCCGTTGACGGTAATGCTGCCGGTGCCTCGCTTGATGAACACACGCGCCACGGAGCTCTTGCGGCGGCCAGTGCCGTAGTTGTAATTGCCGATCATGCTCGACCTCAGATCTCGAGAACTTTGGGCTGCTGCGCCGTGTGCGGATGCTCATCATCCGCATACACCTTGAGCTTCTTGATCATCGCGTAGCCCAGCGGGCCCTTGGGCAGCATGCCCTTGACGGCGATCTCGAGCGCACGACCCGGAAAGCGGCCCTGCATCTTGCCGAAGCTCGTTTCGTAAACGCCACCGGGATAGGTGGAGTGACGGTAGTAGATCTTGTCGGTGGTCTTCTGGCCGGTGACCTTGATCTTGCCGGCGTTGACGACGACGATGAAGTCGCCGGTATCCACATGCGGCGTGTACTCGGCCTTGTGCTTGCCGCGCAGGCGCAGCGCGATCTGCGAGGCGAGGCGACCCAGCACCTTGTCGGTCGCATCGACGACAAACCAGTCGCGTTGCACTTCGTGTGATTTAGCGGAGAAAGTCTTCATCGTTCTTCCAGTTCTTGGAGCGGCAGCGTTGGTGGCTGCGCATCCGGCGCGGCCAACTGAGACAGGTGCCACAGGCCGGCCCCGCAACCTTGCGCGGGCACCAATGCGGCACACTTCGCCTCACGTTGAGCTTACTTCGCCCAGTCGGCGCCAGTGCCTCGATCCTCAATTGCATTGAGGCCGCAGGCACCCGGCGCAGGCCCGGCCAGCAGGCGCGCCCCAGAATACGGGCGCAATGCAAGGCCGAACGGCGAAAAGCCGCGGATTCTAGCCGCCTTGGCAGGGCTGAGGCAAGTCGAGAGGGCGGGCGAGGTCAGCGAGCGCGGGGTAACAGGACGTTGGAGGGCGCGCGAGGGCGTGCGAAGCGCGAAACGAGGCCGGGTTCAAAGTCAAGGGCTAAGGGGTCGGGGTCAAGGGTCGGGGAGCGGCAAGCATGGATGCAACGGTACGGTGGGCCGGCGAAGGCATGAGCTTTGTTGCCGAGACGGGCAGCGGGCACCTGGTCACCATGGACGGCGCGCCGGACGGCGGCGGCCGCAACCTGGCGCCGCGACCGATGGAAATGGTGCTGCTTGGCACCGGCGGCTGCACGGCCTACGACGTCGTGCTCATCCTGAAGCGCGGCCGGCATGAGGTCACGGCCTGCGATGTCAAGGTGCACGCAGAGCGCGCCACCGAAGACCCCAAGGTCTTCACTCGCATCCACTTGCACTTCACGGTGCGCGGACGCGGGCTGCGGCGCGAAGTAGTCGAGCGCGCCGTCAAGCTCTCGCATGAGAAGTACTGCTCGGCCACGGCCATGCTCGCGCACACCGCGAAGATCGAGCACAGCGTGGACGTGCTCGAAGTTGCGCAGTGAAGTGACCCAGTGAAGTGGAGCAATGAAGCCGCGCAATAAGGCGGTGCAATAAGACGGCGGAATACAGTGGCGCTGTGAGGTTTACGCACTGAGACCGGCGCGAGAAGTCCCGGCCTGCGCTGCGTGCCCAACCGCCGTGCCCTAGATGTAGTGCGCGGTGGTCGTCATGACGCGCGCAGCAGCGCGCATCACCAGCCGCACCGGCGGCGGCAATGGCTCCCCGCCGAGTGCCTGTGCGGTCTGGCCGTGCGCGGCCTCGTCGACCTTCATCTGCTCGACGATTGCACGGGAGGCCGTGTCACCGGCCGGCAGCTGCTCCATGTGCCCTTGCAAGTGCTGCTCGACCTGATTCTCGGTCTCGGCCATGAAGCCCAGGCTCACCCGGTCGCCGGCGCGCGCGGCCACCAGGCCGATGGCGAAGGCACCGGCGTACCACAGCGGATTGAGCAGGCTGCGGCGGCCGCCCAATTCATCGATGCGGCGCTCGGTCCAGGCGAGGTGGTCCACTTCTTCCCGTGCGGCGTGCTGGAAGGCGGCGCGCAAGGCCGGATCCGGCGTGCCAAGGGCCTGCGCCTCGTACAGCGCCTGCGCGCACACCTCGCCCACATGATTGACTCGCATCAGCGCGGCCGCGCTGCGCTGCTCCGCTTCTGTGAGCGGCGAGGCAGCCGGATCGTCGACCACCTGCAGGGCCGGATACGGGCGGCCGGCGGCCGGGTGCCCCGCAACAGTGCGAAGCGCGCGATCCACCGTGGATAGCAGTTGGTCGAGGCGCGACAGGGCAATGGGCATGGGCGATGTTGCAAAAAAGTTACGAAGACGCCCCATAAATGAGCGCGGTATGCACGAGGTCGGGTCACCGCCCGAGCGCGAAGCTATTCTCCCGCAGCTAGGAATCAAAACCAAATAACGAGGAGACATCATGCGCAAGTCCGCGCTCGCCCTTGCTCTTGCCCTTGCGATCCCGGCCGCCTACGCGCAGCAGACTGCGATCGGCTCAGCGTCGCGGATTCCGATCGCCGATGAATCGCTGGCGCGCGGCCCGAGCCGCGTGGAGCTGTACGGCATCATCGACGGCGGCCTGGAGCGTCAGGACGTGGGCAGCCAGACGTCAACGCGCTTGTCCAGTGGCATGTCGGCAGGTTCGCGCTGGGGCCTGCGGGGTGCCGAGGACCTCGGCGGTGGGCTGCGCGCCATTTTCACGCTGGAAAGCCGCTTCGAGCTTGACCAGGGCACGATCACTAACCGTGCGCCCTTGTTTTACTGCGACACCTCCACCGGTGTCCCCGTGTGCCCAGGCGTGCGCACCCTTGGCATCACCAATCCCGTCCTGCTGGCCAATCTGAACGGGGTCAACCAATTACTGCTGCAGTCGGTCACCACCGTCAACAGCGCCGGCGCGCTGTTCGACCGGCAAGCGTTCGTCGGCCTCGTCACACCCTACGGCGCTTTGCTGCTCGGCCGCCAGTACACCCCGGGCTACGATGTGATGAATCGCTTCAACTCGTTTGCCGACTCCACCGCCGGACAGTTCGGCCAGGGCTACTCGGCGCTTGCGATCCGCGCCAACAATGCCGTGCAGTACCGCGCCGAAGCCGCCGGCTTCACGCTGAGCGCGATGTACGGCTTTGGCGGCACCGAAGGCTCGCGCAACGAGCGCAGCAGCCCGCCGCAAGACGGCGACGACTTCATGGGCGCTAATTTGCAATATCAAACGCCGATGTTCTCGGTCGGTCTGGGCTGGAACCGCAACAATGTGGTGACGTATTACGCGCCCACCGAGTCGCGCACGGGACTTGAGACCCTCCACTTTGGCGTCACCGGCACCTTTGGCGACTTCAAGCTCTTCGGCATGTACATGTCGCGCAAGAACGACAACCCGGTGCTGCGCCCGCAGGACATCCAGAACATCCTGGTCGGCTTTGGCGCAGGCGCCGCAGCCGTGATCGGCGCCCAGCCGCTCAATGCCTTTGACATGGACGGTATCCGCGGCATTCCGGGGGCGGTTGACACCAAGATCTACCACCTCGGCGCGCAATGGCGCATTGGCAACGGAGTCCTGCACGCCGCCTACAACAATGCGCAGGAAGACGCGCCGAGCGCGTGGGACGCCACCGCGCCGGGCGGCGCCGACGCCAAGGTCAATCACTACGCTCTGGCGTACTTTTACAACTTGTCGCGGCGCACGCAGCTTTACGGCGCCTACGCCATTGCGCAGAACAACGGCTCGGCACGCATGGCGCTCGGTGCGGCAGGATATGCGGGCGGCTTCACCACCGCGCCGGGGCAGGACGCCACGGCCCTCCAACTCGGGCTGCGGCACGCGTTCTGACGGCAAGCTGCAGCACGGCAAAACGGGGCGCTTCGGCGCCCCGTTTTCGTTTCTGCGTGATGACGGTTCTCCCTCTCGTGCCAGTTGTTGTTTTGAGGCGTCACCGTGTTGCACAAAACCGACAGACAAACCCCCGCTTTGAGGCATTTGAGCGATGCGTTAATGCCTTGGGATGGCTTCTCTGAAAGAATGACGTCTAGCTTCCTTTGGAAGTCCATCAGCAAGGCGCTCGCGCGGGAAAGTCCGGCCGGGGCGATCTGATGGAAGCCTTGGTGGTCGTTCCCCCAACAACTCGGAGATACAGATGAAGAAAACTTTACTTGCCCTGGCAGTGTTCGGCGCGTTTGCCGGCGCGGCGAGTGCACAGTCGAGCGTGACCCTGTACGGTCGCCTTGACGCCGGCATTGGCCGTTCGGATCCCAAGAATGGCAGGGTGTCGGACGTTGACGCGACGACCGGCCTTTTTGGCGGCACCCAAGCTGGCAATCGCTTTGGCTTGCGTGGCAGCGAGGATCTCGGCGGTGGTCTGCGCGCGATCTTCCAACTTGAGAATGGCTTCAACATTGACACCGGGACGCTCGGCCAGAGCGACGCGTCGAACAACCGTCTGTTCGGTCGCCAAGCCTATGCGGGCCTGGCTGGTGGCTTCGGTACCGTCGTGCTGGGTCGCCTCGCTGCGTTCTCGTCAGGCACGGGCGCCTTTGACAAGTTCGGTGACCTCGACCCGTTCCGCACGGGCGTGGGCAACCTGGGCTTTCAGGCCACGATGGCCTCGGCCAACTCGCTGCGTCTGGACAATGCGGTCGCCTACTTGACGCCGAATCTTGCTGGCTTCAGCGCCGGCGTTGGCTATTCGTTCCGGGCCGGTGGCCAAGAGCTGGCCGGCGGTACCAGCTCCAACAACGCTGGCTACGTCAGCTACGCCAACTACAGCGCCGGCCCGCTGTACGTCGTTGTGACGTATGACAGCTTCAAGCTGGGTGAAGTTGCCGCTGTCCCGGCGCTAGACATAGGTGAAGATCCGAGACAGAGCCACCTGCAGGTCGGCGCTTCCTGGGACTTCAAATTCATAAAGGTATCGGCGGCGTATGCCAACGAGTCGAAGCAGTTCGCCCTGGGACCTGCCGGCATCAGTTTCGCCAACACGGTCACTGGGACGTCGACCAGCGGCGGTGCGCTGCAGGCAGCCGGCACGGACGCCACGGCCTTCGCCCTGGGCGTTGTCGTTCCCCTGGGTGCACATCGCTTCGCTGGCTCGTACCAGAGCCGTACTGCTGATTCCATCCGCACGAACGAGGAAGGCAAGCGCACGGTCTGGACGGTTGGCTATGAATACAGCTTCTCGCGTCGCACCAACGCGTATGCGTACTTCGGCCAAGTGAACGACAAGGACGGCTACCAGATCGGCAACTGGGGCGGCGTGGGTCAGATGTTCGCGGGTCTGAACCACTCGTTCTAATCGCCAGCGGCGCTTGCCGCCTGGTGGAGCCATAAAGAAGGCCGCTGCTCGCAGCGGCCTTTTTCTTTTCTACTTCCGATTTAGCTGCGCGATCCCTGCGGGCGGCGCTGCTGTGGCTACTGCGTCACAAGCGCCAAGTCCTGCGTGCGTGACGACGCGCTCGGCACAACAGCGGCCCGCGCCGCGGTCGCCAGAGCATCGATCGCCATGCGCCGATAGGTCGTCCACTTGCCACCAACGGCGGTGATCAACCCGCCGTGCTCGGTCACCACCGCGTGCTCGCGCGAGATGGCCGCAGTGCCCTTGGTGTGTGCGAGCGAGTAAAGCGGGCGCAGGCCGGCAAAGCGGGCGACGACGTCGGCGGTCATCGGTGCTGGATCGAGATAGCCGCGCAGCGTGTCGAGCATGAACTCGACCTCCGCATCGCTGGGCGTCGGCTCCCATACCGGCTCCGGCAAAGGCCGATCCGTGGTGCCAACCAGCAACTGGCCCTTATAGGGCACCGCAAAGAGCACGCGGCCATCGGGCGTCTTGGGCACGAGCAGGGCCGCACTAGCAGGCATCCAGCGCGACTCGACAATCACGTGCGAGCCCTGGCTGACCTGGATGATCGCGGGCGCAGTGGGATCGGCCATGCGACGCAGGCCATCCGCCCATACGCCGGTGGTGTTGAACACGCAGCGGCTGCGCACGACGAACTCCTCACCGCTGGCCGTGTCGCGCGCAACCAAGCCTGACACGCGCCCGGCTTCGAGCGTGATGGCTGCGCACTGGACGCCGCTCAGTGGCGATGCGCCCAGCGCCAGCGCCGTGCGCATCAGGGCCTGGCACATCGCCAGATCATCGAATTGCCCGTCCCAGTAGGACACGCCGCCCACCAGATCCTTGCTGCGCACGCCTGGCAGGCGCGCGATGGTCTCGGCGCGCGACAGCCAGCGCGTCGGACCCACGCCGCGCGCACCCGCCAGTGCGTCATACAGGCCGAGGCCGACGCGCAGCAGCACGCGATCGAACTGCCGATAGCACGGCACGATGAATTCGAGCGGATGCACGATGGCGGGCGCCGTGCGCAGCAGCACGGCCCGCTCGGCCAGCGCCTCGTGCACCAGCTTGACGTTGCCTTGCGCGAGATAGCGTACGCCGCCGTGGATGAGCTTGGTGCTGCGGCTCGACGTGCCGCTGCCGAACTCGCGCGCCTCGATGAGCGCCACGCGCAGGCCGCGCTGGGCCGCATCCACGGCGATGCCCAGACCCGTCGCGCCGCCGCCGACGATCACGCAGTCCCAAGGCTGCGGCTCGCGTAGCCGTGCCAGCAGCGCCGCACGAGGCGGCGTGGGTACGGGCGTGAGTTGGATCAGCGCATCGTCCAAGCCGTGGCTGCCTTGTCTGTCAGTTCTGCTTCGCGTGCTACCGCGATCGCACTCAGTTCACACACTTGCCCGTCGCACTTGTCTGTCGCACTTGTCTGTCGCACTTGTCTGTCGCACTTGTCTGTCGCACTTGTTTGTCGCACTCGCTCGCCGCACTCATTCGCCATTCTCATTGCACCCAGGCGCGGCTGCGTTCCACCGCCCGGCGCCAGTCGGCAAGCCGCCGCGCGCGCTCGCTGGCGTCCATCTGCGGCGTAAAGCGTCGCTCGACGCGCCACAGCGCCGCAATCTCGTCCTGCGACGACCACAGGCCGACGGCCAGGCCAGCGAGATAGGCCGCGCCCAACGCAGTCGTCTCGGTGACGGCAGGTCGTACCACGGGCACGCCGATCAGGTCCGCCTGCGCCTGCATCAGCAGGTCGTTGCGCGCGGCGCCGCCGTCGACGCGCAGTTCGGTCAGCGGCTGCCGCGCGTCTCTTTGCATGGCATCGAGCACGTCGGCCGATTGCAGTGCAATTGCATCGAGCGCTGCGCGCGCAACATGCGCCTTGGTGGTGCCGCGCGTCATGCCGATCATGAGCCCGCGCGCGTTGGCATCCCAGTACGGTGCGCCCAGGCCGGCAAAGGCCGGCACCAGCAGAACGCCGCCGCTGTCTGGCACCGTGCGTGCCAGCGCTTCGACCTCATCGGCGCGGGTGAACAGCCCGAGTCCGTCGCGCAGCCACTGCACCACTGCACCGGCCATGAACACGCTGCCTTCGAGCGCATAGCTGCGTTCGCTGGCCGTTTGCCACAGCGCAGTGGCCAGCAGGCGGTTATGCGAGGCCTGCGGCTGCGCGCCGACGTTCATCAGCATGAAGCAGCCGGTGCCGTAGGTGTTCTTTGCCATGCCAGGCGAAAAGCACGCCTGGCCGAAGGTGGCAGCCTGCTGGTCACCGGCAATACCTGCGATCGGCACGGCGCTGCCAAACAGCGCAGGCTCCGTATGCGCAACGATGGCGCTGCTCGGCACCACTTGCGGCAACACCGCGCGCGGCACCGTGAACAGCTGCAGCAGTTGCTCGTCCCAGTCGAGCGTGGCGAGATTGAGCAGCAAGGTGCGCGAGGCGTTGCTCACGTCCGTGGCGTGCACGCGCCCGCCGGTCAGGTGCCAGAGCAGCCAGCTGTCCACCGTGCCAAAGGCAAGCTCGCCGCGCTCGGCACGCTCGCGCGCGCCGGGCACGTAATCGAGCAGCCAAGCGAGTTTGGTCCCGGAAAAGTAAGGATCGAGCACGAGCCCGGTGCGCCGAGTCACTTCGGCTTCGTGGCCGGCCTCCCTAAGCGCCGCGCACATCGGCGCGGTGCGCCGGTCCTGCCACACGATGGCGTTGGCCAGCGGCTTGCCACTCGCGCGCTCCCACAGCAGGGTCGTCTCGCGCTGGTTGGTGATGCCGATGGCGCCGATCTCGCTCACGGCCATGCCTGCCTCGCGCAACGCTTGTTGCGCGCATTGCAGCTGCGTGCGCCACAGCTGTACAGGGTCGTGCTCGACCCAGCCCGGCTGCGGAAAGATCTGGGGAAACTCCTGCTGCGCCACGGCCACGGCATGGCCCGCGCGATCGAACACGATGGCGCGCGAGCTGGTGGTGCCCTGGTCCAGTGCGAGGATGAAGCGGCCCATGTGATCGTGCATCCAACGCGCCTTTCCGTGCTGAATGATCTGCGTCGTGTCGGTTAGGCGCGCGCTTGCCTTGACTCGGCTGACGTGATGCAGCGACGCCGGAACGATCTGCCGAGGACTATAGACGGGCGCCGCAAGTGCCGGCAGACTGACTACGCCCGTCAGAGGTGCGCCGACAGAGGTGCGATCAACCATCATCAGAAGACACAGGACAAGGGGACACAACAATGTTGCGTCGCGCGTTTTTCTCCGCGGCTGCTGCGCTGCTGACGCTGGCCAGCACTGGCGCGCAGGCGCAGGCCGGCGGTCAGCCCAGCACACAAACGAACACACAGACGAGCACACCGACGAGCAGCCAGCCAACCACTTGGCCAAGCAAGCCGGTGCGCATGGTCGTGCCGTTTCCGGCCGGCGGCACCACCGACATCGTGGCGCGCCTGCTGGCGGTGGAGTTGCAGAAGACCTGGGGCCAGCCCGTGGTGGTGGAAAACCGCGCCGGCGCCGGCGGCAACATCGGCACCGAGGTGGTGGCCAAGGCGCCGGCCGATGGCTACACCGTGCTGATGGCCACCGTTGGCACGCACGCGATCAACCTGCCACTGTTCGAGCAGAACAAGCAGAGGCTGCCGTATCACCCGCTCAACGACTTCGTGCCGCTGAGCAACGTCGCCGCGGTGCCCAACGTGATGATCGTGCCGGCGGCACTGCCGGTGAACACGGTCGCCGAGTTCATCGCCTACGCCAAGGCGCGGCCGGGCAAGCTCAACATGGCCTCCAGCGGCAACGGCACCTCGATCCACATGACGGGTGAACTGTTCAAGTCGCTCACCGGCACCTACATGGTCCACCTGCCCTACCGCGGTTCCGCGCCCGCGCTGACCGACCTCATCGCTGGCAACACGCAGGTGATGTTCGACAATTTGCCCTCGGCGCTGCCGCACATCCGCAGCGGGCGCCTGAAAGCCTTGGCGGTCACGTCGCGGCAGCGCTCGCCGGCGCTGCCCAATGTGCCCACACTTGCGGAATCCGGCCTCGCCGAGTTCGATGCCACCGCCTGGTTCGGCCTGCTCGCACCGGTCGGCACGCCGCGCGAGATCGTCACGCGGATCCAGCAGGACGTCGGGCGTGTGCTTGCCACGGCCGAGATGCGCGAGCGCTTTGCGCTGCAGGGTGCGGTGCCCGTGCCCAACACATCAGAAGAGTTCGGCGCCTTCATCCGCGCCGAGATCGACAAGTGGTCCAAGGTCGTGAAGTTTTCCGGAGCGCGAGTCGACTGATGAAGCCGCGACTGATGCAGCTGCGCCTGCGATCCATGCAATCCGCTCCAGTGCTCGCACGGCTGGCGCTGCTTGCGGTGGCGGGGCTGCTGAACACCGCCAGCGCCCAACAGGCTGCGAAGCCCGCAGCACCACCGCAACAACAGACACAGCAGCAACAACCGCCGCAGCAGCCCCCGCCGCGTCAGCCGGGCGACGAGCGCGTGGTGGCCAAGGTGTTTGGGCGCGACGTCACGGTGTATGAGCTGCAGTGGCTGCGCACGATGAACATGCAGGATGCCGCGCGACGGCTGCGCGGCACCGCGCTCGGTGCGGCAGCCGAGCGCTACGTGGCAGAGAAGAAGTTGCAGGCCACGCCCGAGGACATCGCCGCCTTTGCCAAGTGGGATGCGACGTTTCGCAAGGTCGAGCGCGGGGATCGCAACCAGCGCCTGCAGCAGATCGAAACGCAGCTGAAGACCGCGGGCCTGTCGCCACCGCAACGCAAGCAACTCGAAGAGGAAAAGCAGTTACTGCAGGCTTTTGGCGCCATGCAGGACATGCGGCAGAGCCGACCACTCGGCCCCGGCGATGAGGAACGTGCGCTGCGGACCTGGATCGAGGGTCACAAGCTGCGCAAGGCGCTGTATGAGCAATACGGGGGACGCGTGGGCATCACGGCCTTTGGTCCCGACCCCGTCGGTGCCACCGAAGCCTGGCTGCGCGAGCACGAAAAGGCCGGCCGGATCCGCATCCTCGACGAGAACCTGGCCGAGGCGTTCTGGGAGGCATTTGAGCGCGAGCCGCGCGAACTGGCGCGGCCCGAGCAGATCGACTTCAGCTACTACTGGCTCAGGCCCGTGCCGCAGTTCAAGAAGTAGACAACGGCGATGAGCGGCTCGGCACACATCGACAGCTTTGCGCGCGATCACCTGCCGCCGCCGCAGGCCTGGCCGGTGTTCCACCTCGACCGCCCGGAGTACCAGTACCCCGAGCACCTTAACGCCGCCGCCGCGCTGCTCGATGCGGCGCTGGCGCGCGGTTGGGGCGAGCGCGTGGCGCTGCGTTCATTCAGCGGCGGGGCGGTCGTCTGCTGCACCTATGCGCAGCTCGATGCACAGGTCAATCGTATCGCGCGCGTGCTGCTGGAGGACTTGCGGCTGGTGCCCGGCAACCGCGTGCTGCTGCGCGGGCCCAACGGCCCAATGCTGGCCGCAATTTTCCTGGCGGTGCTCAAGGCCGGGCTCATTGCCGTGCCGACCATGCCGCTGCTGCGCGCACGCGAGCTCAAGCAGGTGATCGACAAGGCCCAGGTGCATGCCGCGATCGTCGAAGCGCGGATGCTCGAGGACGTGCGGCCCTGCCAGGACCGGGACAGCGAGCACCACTGCGCCTCGCTGGCGCAGGTGCTGGCCTACGGTACCGATGCTGCCGACGCGCTCGATGCGCTGAGCACCGGCAAGCTGGTGACATTCGATGCCGCGCCCACGCTGCGCGATGACGTCGCGCTGATCGCCTTCACTTCCAGCAGCACCGGCCAGCCCAAGGGCACGATGCACCTTCATCGCGACGTGCTGGTGATGTCCGACGCGTTTCCTCAGCACGTTCTGCAACCGTCGGTCGACGACATCTTCATCGGCACGCCGCCGCTGGCGTTCACCTTTGGCCTGGGTGGGCTGCTCACCATGCCGCTGCGCTGTGGCGCCTCGGCGGTGCAGCATGAGCGCTATACGCCGCAGACCCTGCTGGCAAGCATTGCGACCACCGGCGCTTCGGTCCTGTTCACCGCACCCACCATGTATCGCCAGCTCGCGCTGCTGCTGCAGGACGCGCGCGCAGAGCATGCCGCGCCCAGCCTCAAGAAGTACGCGTCGGCAGGTGAAGCGCTGCCGGACGCCACGCGCAGCCGGTGGCGCGATGTCACGGGCATCGAGCTGATCGACGGCATCG
>JBIIZX010000029.1:0-13999 GCA_044346055.1 Burkholderiaceae bacterium
GAATTTGAAGTCGAGCGATGACGGAGCCATCACTCGATTGGAACAACTGCAACGTGGTGAGGCAGCGGCACTTCTAGCCGGCCGCGCACCGGACTCGCCGCAACAAAGATCAGTCTGAACAGTATCGGTGGCAAAGCCACGCGATCGCTTTGAGTTCAAATGCATCGCCGCGGCTGCGCCGCTTGGCAGCACCATTCGAATTGGCGACTTCACTCGCGCTATTCGGCTGATCGATTCCCCTCAAGTCCCGCGACACTGTGTCGATAGCGCGCCCTTTGGCGCGCAACCGTCAGACAGTAAATCGCACCATGGCTGAAAAAGAAGCGGCAACCGAAGCGGCAAGCGAAGCAGCGCCTCCAAAAAAGGGCGGCAAGAAGAAGCTCATCATCATTGCGGCTGCCGCGGTGGTGCTGCTGGGTGGCGGCGGGGCCGCGGCCTATGTGCTGCTCGGAAAGAAAGGCGCGCATAGCGAGGCAGCCAAGTCCGACGTGCGCAAGATGCCCGTGTTTGTCGACCTCGACACCTTCACGGTCAACCTCAAGGACAACGACGGCGAGCGCTTTCTGCAGGCCAAGCTGGTGGCCGAGGTCAAGGACCCGGCCGGCGGCGAGATGGTCAAGACGCTGATGCCCGCGGTGCGCAACGAGATCCTGCTGCTGCTGGGCTCGAAGGACGTCTCGCAGATTTCCAACCGTGAAGGCAAGGAGGCGCTGGCCAAGGAGATCGTGGCAGCCGCCAACAAGCCTCTGCGAGGCACACCGCAGGCCGGTACCGTCGAGGGCGTGAACTTCACGCATCTCATCATTCAGTGACGGATTCTGGAATCCGGATTCAGGATTCCACCGCCTCCGCTCATTCCCGAGTTCCGAATCCTGAATCCCGAATCCTGAATCCCGACCCCACCCATGGCTGAGCACTTTCTCTCGCAGGACGAAGTCGACGCGCTGCTGGAAGGCGTCACGGGCGAGTCGCAGAAGCTCGAGCGCAGCGAGGAAGAACCCGGCGACGGGGTGCGCAATTACGACATCGCCAGCCAGGAGCGGATCGTCCGTGGGCGCATGCCCACGATGGAGATCATCAACGAGCGCTTTGCGCGCAACCTGCGCGTGGGGCTGTTCAACTTCATGCGGAAAAGCCCGGAGATCTCGGTCGGGCCGGTGCGCGTGATCAAGTACTCGGCGTTCTTGCGCGACATCGTCGTGCCTACCAATATCAACGTGATCTCGGTGCAGCCACTGCGCGGCTCGGGCCTGGTGATCTTCGACCCCAAGCTCGTGTTCTGCGTGATCGACAGCCTGTTTGGCGGCAGCGGCAAGTTTCACCTGCGCATCGAGGGTCGTGATTTCTCGCCCACCGAGCAACGCATCATCCAGCGCATGCTGGACGTGACACTCACGGAGTTCACCAAGGCCTGGGGCGCGCTGTGCCGCTTCAACTTCGCCTTCCAGCGTTCGGAAATGCACACGCAGTTTGCCAACATCGCCGCGCCCTCGGAGATCGTGGTGGCCACCACGTTCTCGATCGAGATGGGTGACTCCGGCGGCGAGATCCACATCTGCTTTCCCTACGCCACGCTCGAGCCGATCCGGGACGTGCTGTATTCGAGCCTGCAGGGCGATGGCCAGGAGCCGGACCGCCGCTGGGTGCGCCAGCTGACCGAGCAGGTGCAGGCGGCCGACATCGAGCTCACCGCCGAGCTCGCCAAGACACGGATCACGGTCGGGGACCTATTGAAGCTGCGCGCCGGCGACTTTGTCGAGTTGCCTCTCAAGGAGGTCATCAACGTGGGGGTGGACGGCGTGCCCGTGATGGAGTGCCGCTTTGGGGCGGTCAACGGCCACACCGCGATTCGTATCGAGAAGATGCTCAAGTACTCCCACTTCAACGAGCAGGGCAACATCGAAGGAAACGACTGATGAGCGACGAGACCAACACATCGGCCGAGGACGACTGGGGCGCAGCACTGGCCGAGCAGAAGTCCACCGCCCCGCAGGTGTTCGACGACGCCAAGCCCGCCAACATCTTCAACAAGCTGCAGCCGGGCACGGGCAGCGTTGGCAGCGAGGGCAATGGGGATCTCGACTTGATTCTCGACATTCCCGTCACCATGACCGTGGAGCTCGGCCGCACCAGGATCCCCATCAAGCACATCCTGCAGCTGGCGCAGGGCTCGGTGATCGAGCTCGACGCACTCGCCGGCGAACCGATGGACGTGCTGGTCAACGGCTGCCTCATTGCCCAGGGCGAGGTGGTGGTCGTAAACGAGAAGTTCGGCATCCGCCTTACCGACATCGTCACGCCAAGCGAGCGGATGCGGCGGCTCAACAGATAGGGATTCAGGAGTCGGGATTCGGGATTCAGGCAAAGGCGTTTCGCATCCATGACCAGCGAAGACGGCCGCGCTGCACCGGCCCGAATCTCGAGTTCCGAAGCCCGGACCCCGAAACCTGAGCCCCGAATCCCGCATCCCGATTCCCGAATCCGTCGTCCTCATGCGTCTCCTCCTACTCGCCCTGCTCTTGCCGCTCGCTGTGCACGCACAGCAGGCCGCGCCCGCGCAGTCCTCGGTCGCGCCGGCGGGACCGTCGCTGTTGCCGCTGGTGCTGGCGCTGGTGTTCGTGCTGGCGCTGATTCCGGTGGCGATCTGGTTGCTCAAGCGCATGGGCGCCGGCACGCAGACCGGCGCGGCGGGCATGCGCGTGGTGGCACAACTGCCGCTGGGCACGCGCGAGCGCGTGGTGGTGGTCGAAGCCGGCGAGCGCTGGTTGCTGCTGGGCGTGACTGCCAGCAGCATCAATCGCATCGGCACGCTGCCCAAGGGCGAACTGCCGGCCAATGCGACCTCGTTCCAGAGCCTGTTGAACAAGGTGCAGCGGTGAACGCGACCGCGCCCTGCGTCCCTTTCGCGCCCTTGAAAAAGAGGCCCGTGCTCGCGCTGCTGGCCCTGCTCGCACTGTGCGCGCTTGCCATCGGCCCCGCCCTCGCGCAGACGACGCCGATCCAGGTCACCTCGCAACCGTCGTCCGGCGGCGGCACCACCTATTCGGTGCCGGTGCAGACGCTGCTGTTCTTCACGCTGCTCACCTTCCTGCCGGCGGTGCTGCTCATGATGACGAGCTTCACCCGCATCATCATCGTGCTGAGCCTGCTCAGAATGGCGCTCGGCACGCAGACCACGCCGCCCAACCAGGTGCTGGTCGGGCTGGCGCTGTTCCTCACCTTCTTCGTGATGGGCCCGGTGTTCGATCGCATGCACGACAACGCCTATGTGCCCTACCGCGACAACAAGATGAACTTCGAGCAGGCACTCGCCGTGGGCAGCGATCCGCTGAAGACCTTCATGCTGGCCCACACCCGCGGCGCCGATCTCGAGCTTTTCACGCGCATGGCGCGGCTGGAGGACAAGGGCCGGAAGGGGGACAAGACGGGGGACAAGAAGGTAGACAAGCCTGCAGACCTGCCGCTGCGCGTGGTGATTCCGGCCTTTGTCACCAGTGAGCTGAAGACGGCGTTCCAGATCGGCTTCATGGTCTTCATCCCGTTCCTGATCATCGACATGGTGGTGGCGAGCGTCTTGATGTCCATGGGCATGATGATGTTGAGCCCGGTGCTGATCGCCCTGCCCTTCAAGCTGATGCTGTTCGTGCTGGCCGATGGCTGGAACCTGCTGATCGGCTCGCTGGTCGCGAGTTTTCAAACATGACCTCGGATTGCAGAGCGCGGATTGCGGATTGCGCACGTCAATCCTGCGCTTCGCTCACGCAATCCGCACAACGCAATCCGCACGTCGAACGATGAATCCGCAAGCCGTCATCACCATCGGCCAGCAGGCCCTATACGTCATGCTAATGCTCGCAGCACCGATGCTGGTCGCCGCCCTCGTGGTTGGCCTCGTGGTCTCGATCCTGCAGGCCGCCACCCAGATCAACGAGAACACGCTGAGCTTCATCCCCAAGCTCATCGCCATGCTCGCCGCGCTAGTGATCGCCGGCCCCTGGATGATCACGTTCTTCGTCGACTATATGCGACGGTTGTTCGAGTCCATTCCCTCAATGATCGGCTAGTGCGATTGCACTGAACCGAAAAATGTGAAAGGTGAAACGTTGTGCTGCACGGCCAGCCTTCACATTTCACACCTCACGTTTCACATTTCACGTTTCACCCTGACCGTCCGGCGATGATTACGTTCACCAGCGAACAACTCGCAGCCTGGTACGGCGCCGTGTTTTGGCCCATGGTGCGGGTGCTCGCGCTCATTTCGGTGGCGCCGCTGCTGTCGCATCGCGCGGTGCCGGTACGCATGAAGATCGCACTGGCGCTGAGCATCACGGTCCTCCTGGTGCCGCAGGTGCAATCGCCGCCGATCACCGACGTATTGACGGCGCCAGGGCTGATGCTGCTCATCAACAACGTGCTGATCGGCGTGGTGATCGGCTTTGCCGTGCGGCTGGTGTTTGCCGCGCTCGAACTCGCGGGCGAGCTGATCGGCCTGCAAATGGGCCTGAGTTTCGTGGGCTTCTTCAACCCGGGCACCGGTCAGCAGCAGAACGCTGTGGCGAGCTTCATGTCGCTGCTGGCGCTGCTGATGTTCATTGCCATCGACGGCCACCTGATGCTGATCCATGCACTGGCCGAGAGCTTTCGGCTGTACCCCGTGAGTGTCGGCATGGACCTGCCGATGGGCTTTGACCGCCTGCTGCGGCTGGGCTCCGACATGTTCGCCATCGCGCTGACGATCGCGCTACCGTTTCTCGCTGTGATGCTGCTGACCAACGTGGTGCTCGGCGTGCTGGCGCGGGTGGCGCCGCAGATCAACATCTTCGCCGTGGGCTTTCCCATGACCATCCTGGTGGGGCTCGTGACGCTGTTCTTGCTGCTGCCTTACATCGAGACACCGCTGCGCTCGGCGCTGGAGCGCGCACTCGCGGTGTGGATTAACTGACGTCGCGGCGAGGCATCCTCGCAAAGCACCGAGCTCCCCTAGTCCGGATGTTTCACCAGGTCGCCCCCGTGCACGCACGATCTCCCTCTGGAAGCTGCAGCGACCGCCGGCCATCGTTTAAAGCCATCTTGGTCGGTCGGGGCTACGCGGGCGAAACTTGTCAATGACTTTGCGGCGCCCCCGCCTTCGCGGGGGCAGGCTCTGCGCGCCCATCTTGCGCTCAAGTGCTCGCCGACGCCTGCGGGCATCGGCTGCGCCCTTCGCGGGGCGCGCTGCGGCTGGCAGGCCGCAGCCGCTCAGCCGGCGCGACGCATGCGTCGCGAAACCCCGGCTTCGCCCTCTCGCGCAAACTGGCTCGCGCATGCATCCGCGCAAATCCCGCGTCCCTGATGAAACATCCGGGCTAGTGCCCCGATCGCAGGCCGCAATAGTGCAGCGGCAACGGCACACGCCTTGCTGCTCCGCCCTGTCCCTCTCGCTGTCCTTCACAGGCGTTCACAATGAGGCTGCAGCAGGGACGTTGCACGAGCAACTGGCTCGTGGTTGCCTGCCGCATCTGGTGCGTCGATGACCCTCCTTCACCTGCACGCAAGCCTCGGCTTTCACGCCGCGCTGCTAGGCTGGCTGCTGTTCATCCCGGCGCTGGCAATCGCCCTTAAGTCGCTGCGCAGGCGCTTCCTGCCCGAGTCGAGCCAGCAGCACGCCTGGCTGGCTGGCATCGTCATCGTCTCCGTCCTCTGGCTGCTGCAGGTCAAGACGGGCGATGGCCTGTACTTCGGCATGTTCGGCGCCGCGCTCTTTGCGCTCATCTTCGGCTGGGCGCGCGCCATCGTCGGGCTTGCGCTGGCGCTGGCGCTGTACACCGCGATGACCGAGGGCGCCTGGGCCAACCTGGGCATCAACGGCCTGCTGTTCGCCGTGCTGCCAGCAGCGCTCGCCTGCGCGCTGCAGCGCCAGCTCGAGCGCAGCCTGCCGCAGAACGTGTTCGTCTTCATCATCGGCAATGGCATGTTCGTGACACTTGCCGCCACTGCCGTCACCAGTCTGGTCATGCTGCTGGCAAGCCTGCCCGCCGCCACCCCCGCGGCCGCCGCCCGCGTGGGCGAGTACGCCACCTACTCGCTGATGCTCGCCTGGGGCGAGGCGGTGGTCAGCGGCATAATCTTCGCCTCGCTAGTGATCTTTCGCCCGGCCGTGGTGCTGACGTATCGGGAGGAGATGTATCTACCCAGGTCGCGTTGAGGTGTTGCCCTGCGCTATGCGTGTACGCGAGGCCTTCGGCCTCGCACGTGCACGCAAAGCGGACTGATTGGTTTCGAATCGCTGGCAAAGCCAGTCGATTCAAAATGAGGTCTCGCTTGCCGCGTTGCTCACGCTCGACAGATGTGCCCGACCGCGTGCTTGGCGCGCTTGGCGGGCACTGCACTTATCCCGATTCGAGGCGCACACGGGAAAGGGCGGATCGCTTTTCCAGGCGAACACCAAGCGAGCGCAGCGAGCGGGTGTTCGCCGCCGTCGAGCGTGAGCAACGCGGCAAGCGAGACCTCTTTCGACTTTGTCTGGCTCCGCCAGCAAAGTCGAACTGATCAACACCGCTTTGCGTGCACGTGCGATCGGCGTAGCCGATCGCGTACACGCAAAGCGCCACCTATTGCGGTCTCCCCCAAAACAGATAAATGCCGTTGCCAATGCCAACGGTGCGGCCGACACCGAGGAAGACCGGTCCGACCACGGTTTGCAGGTTGACAAACAGCGACCCCGCCTGCTTGAAGTCGCCGGGCGTCAGGTCCTCGCCACTACGCACCGCGTTGCCGGTCTCAAGTGAAAAGCCTGCGAACACCGGCATGCGCAGACCTGCGAGGTCGGAGATGTTGCGATAAAAAAGGCCGCGCAAGAGCACGCCGCGGTCGCCCGCCACTTCGCCGGTGCGCGTGCCGGTCAGATTAAACAGACCCCCGAGTTGGAACTGGCCATTGAGGCCAGCGCTACCGCCGCGCACGCTTAAGCTCGTGGTGTATCGGCCAAAGCTCACCGGCAGGATGCCCTCATAGGAGTAGCTGGCCTGCCGCTGCCCGAACACAAAGGAAATCGGCTCGGCGTAGCGCCGCCAGCGCACGTCGAGGTAGTGGCCGCGTGTGGGCGTAAGCACGTCATCGAGCGTGTCGCTCAGTACCTGCGCCTGCACCGCGTTCACCGTGCCGCTGCTCTCTCTGAACGGCACACCCAGCAGGGGACGCGCGGAGATCGCAAAGCGGCCGGCACCGGCGCGCACCATGCCAACGCGCTCGACATCCACGCCGACCCACAGCTCGGCCGACTCCTGCTTTGACTCGTAACGCGTGATCGGCACGGCGCCTACATAGATGTCGAGCTCCTGCCGCACCGACTCGAGCCTGGGCAGCACGAACCAGCGGCTACCCGGCGCGAGCGGCTGGTACAGCCCGGTCCCAAAGCGCCGGGTCTCGCCAATTTGCACCTCGTTTCGCCACTCTGCGCCCCAGCGGTTGATCCAGCGCCAGTTATGCGCCAGCAGCAGGTTGAACGTGTTGTCGTCGCTGAAGTTGGTCTGCACGTTGCCGCCGAGGCGGATCACGTTGTAGCCCCAGGACTTTTCGAACGGCGTGATCACGATCGCGGTGCGGCCGCCTTCGTCAACCAGCTTGTACGACACGGCCTCAAAGTCGCCGCTGCTGTAGATGCGGTCGAGCGTGGGCGCAATCTCCTTCGGCGTGACGGTCTTGCCCTCCAGCGCCTTGGCCTGGGCCTCGATCACCTCGGGCCGCACGGCCTTGGTCCCGGCCACCCGCACATCATCAATGCGCACTGGCCCATCGTCGCGCACGAGCCGGGTGCGGGCCAGTTCACGCTCGGCAAACCGCTCCGGCGCCACGCCGAGGGCCGCCAGTCGATCCATCACCTGGCGCGCGGCAGCCTCGCCTGCGGCGATGATCTTCTGCCCATCGACAAAGTCCCCCGAGCCCAGGCCGTCCAGTTGGGGCGAGATGAGGATGTCCGTGGGCTTGAGCGAGGCAATGTTGCGTTCGATCGACTCCAGCCCGAGGATGAGCGTGAGCTGCGTGGCCACGCTGAGCACACTGGTGAGCTCGGAGCGCTTCAAGGGCGGGGTACCGACGTTGACCGCGATCACGATGTCGGCGCCCATGGCGCGGGCCGCGTCCACCGGAAGGTTGTCGACCAGACCGCCATCCACCAGCAACCTGCCGTTGACCTCCACCGGAGGAAAGGCACCGGGCACCGACATCGAGGCCCGCATGGCTGTCGATAGCGAAATGTCCTTTTGCAGCAGCACCCCTTTGCCGGTCTCCAGATCAGTGCCGATCGCCGCAAACGGCACCGGCAGCTTGGACAGGTCGTTGACGCGCCGCGAAGGCCCGGCCAGTGAGCGAAGGAAGAACTCAAGCCGCTGCGTGCCGGCAATGCCCTGCGGCAACGTGAGCCCGCCGTTGACGATGCCCAGCTCGAAGTTCGACAGATTCTTGTAGTCGTCTTCCTTGCGTCGCCAGTCCAGATCGCCGCGCGGTGCGCGCGAGGCAAAGATGCTTTCCCAGTCGGTGGTCTTGATCACCTCGTTGAGCTGCTCGGAGGTGTAGCCAGTGGCGTACAGGCCGCCGATGATCGAGCCCATGCTGGTGCCGGTCACCACGTCCACCGGCACGCGCAGTTCTTCGAGCACGCGCATCACCCCAACGTGGGCAAAGCCGCGCGCTCCGCCGCCCGAGAGCACGAGGCCGATCTTCAGGCGCTTGGGCTGCACGGCCTGCTCAGTGGATGGCTTTACAACTGGCGGGGCCGCCGGCTTGGCGGCCGGCACTTGTCCCAGGCCAGGTGTAGCCAGTAGCAGTGTTGCCATGGCCAGGACGGCCAAGCGTGCTCGCAGCGGGATCGGCGCAGTCCTCAGCTTGCGGAGCGAAAGACGGGTCAACATGGACGTACGATGAAAAGCTGCATCGTCGCGAGCGTAGCGGCATTGCCCAGAAATCGGTCGCGTTGCAAGCTGCCGTGCGCCGTTACACTGACTTGATTGCAACACTGACCAGCTAAGCACTGAGACGGCTCGCCTGCCTTGTTGATTGGCGGCCAGGCCCACCGCCTCTTTCAGAAGCACCAGGCTTCCCACCCCATTTCACGCACACCCCACCCGCGATGCTTCGCTCCGGCGCCCGCCTTCTTGTCGACCAGCTGCTGATCCAGGGCGTCAATCACATCTTCTGCGTGCCGGGCGAGAGCTATCTCGCAGTGCTCGATGCGCTGGCCGACGCGCGCGCCATCAAGCTCGTGGTCAATCGTCATGAGTCCGGCTCGACCTTCATGGCCGATGCCTACGCCAAGCTCACCGGCCAGCCCGGCGTTGCCTTTGTCACGCGCGGGCCGGGTGCGACCAATGCCGCCATTGGCATCCACACCGCGTTCCAGGACTCCACGCCGATGGTCGTGTTCGTGGGCCAGGTGGGCAACGACTTCGTCGAGCGCGAGGCGTTTCAGGAGGTCGACTACCGCCGCTTCTTTGGCCAGATGACCAAGTGGGTGGCGCAGATCGATCGCGCTGATCGCGTGCCCGAGTACGTTGCGCGCGCCTTTCAGGTCGCCACCAGCGGCCGCCCCGGCCCCGTGGTGCTCGCACTGCCCGAGGACATGCAGACGCAGATGAGCGAGGCCGAGGATGCGCTGTGCCACCAGCCGGTGCAGTCCGCGCCGAGCGACATGCAGATCGCCGCATTGCGCCGCGCGCTGGGCCAGGCGCAACGGCCGGTCGTAATCGTTGGTGGGCATGGCTGGACCCAGGCGGCCTCCGAGAACTTGCGGCGCTGGGCCGAGGCCAACCACTTGCCCGTGACCTGCGCGTTCCGCTTTCAGGACGTGTACGACAACGACCTGCCCAACTATGTGGGCGACGTTGGCATCGGCATCAATCCGCGCCTGGCGCAGCGTGTTAAGGACGCCGATCTCGTGATCGCACTGGGGCCGCGCCTGGGCGAGATGACCACCAGCGGCTACACACTGCTTGAAGCACCGCGCCCGCGCCAGGCCCTGGTGCATGTGCACCAGGGCATCGAAGAATTGGGCCGCGTGTATCAGCCGGCACTGGCCATCTGCTCCGGCATGCCGCACTTTGCCTCGCGCCTGGCGATGATGATGCCGATCGAGTCGCCCCCCTGGCGCGAGGCCAGCGCGCAGGCGCGCGCCGAATACGAAGCGTGGCAGGGCCGGCCCGCGGTCTACTCACACAGCGTGCCCAAGCTCGACCTGTGGCAGGTGATCGAGCATCTGCGCGCACATCTGCCGCACGACACCATCATTGCCAATGGCGCCGGCAACTTCTCGCAATGGGCGCATCGCTTCTGGCGCTATGGCCCGCTGCGCACGCAACTGGCGCCCACCGCAGGCAGCATGGGCTACGGCGTGCCGGCCGCGATCGCGGCCAAGATCGCTGCGCCCGAGCGCACGGTGGTCTGCCTGGCGGGCGACGGCGACTTCCTCATGACGGGGCAGGAGCTGGCCACCGCGGTGCAGAACCAGGCCGCACCGATCATCCTGCTCTTCAACAACGGCATGTACGGCACCATCCGCATGCACCAGGAGCGCGAGTTCCCGGCGCGCGTGCACGGCACCCAACTGGCCAACCCGCACTTCGCACTGCTGGCGCAGGCCTACGGTGGCCTGGGCGTGGTGGTCGAACGCACCGACGAGTTCGGCCCCGCGCTGATGCAGGCGGTGGAGCACACGCGCGGCAAGCGCAGCCCGGCGCTGATCGAGCTGCGCTGTGACCCGGAAGTCATCACCCCCAACGCCACGCTGTCGGCGATCCGGGCGACGGCGCAGTTGCAGCGGCCGTAGATCGCACTCCAGTAAGCCGAGCGCTCGCTCGCGAGTGACCCCGACACTCCGAAAAAAAACCGCAGCCGAAGCTGCGGTTTTGAATCGAAGTGCGAGTCCGAGAGGTTGCGGGAGAACGACCGCAGACTGCGGCAGCCGTTCTTTATCGCCACCCCGAACTAGAAGAACCTGTAACTTGCACGCACGACGAAGTTGCGTCCTAGCGGATCGGTGAAGCGTGGGTCGAAGCCACGCTGAAACGTCGTCACTTGACCACTTGCGGGCGGATCCTGGTCGAACAAGTTCTTGATGGCGAAAGTCAGGGCAAGGCTACGCACGCCGGTCCATGTGAGTGACAGGTCGTACAAGGTGTAGGGCGAGACCCCAGAGACACCGTTCTGGTCCGTGTAGCCGGAATTGAAACGTTGCGAAAGCAGCGTGCTGAATGGACCGATATTCCACCCAGCTGTGAGGACATGCTTCCAACGAATCACCGGAGCGTTATCGGCATAGTTGCCGTTGGCATCGATGAATTCGCCACCGCTTTCGCGCTGATACTCAAACTTCGCAACGTAAGTGCCGTCGAACGCAAGCGAAAGCTGTCCATAGTCCGTCGGCGCTCCGCGCCATGTGGCACCTAGGTCAAGGCCACTGGTTTTCAAATCACCCAGGTTCTCGGTCGGAACATCGATATAGGCGATCGGATCAAAACCAGGGAAGTTCAAGCACACGTCAGAGTTGCTGCGCCCCGCCGCATCGAGCTGCGAGCAGCGGACGAACCGCGAGGAGTACTTTGCCGGATTGCCGAAGACCGCTTGCTCGGGCAGCGCGCTGATCTGACTCTCAACCTTGATGTTCCAGTAGTCAACGGAGACGCTCGTGCTGGCAATTGGCGCGAACACGAATCCGAGAGAATACGTATTGGACTTTTCGGGCGAGAGCGCGTCGACGGGACGGCCGATGGACACCGGGCCGGACTGCCTCTGCAGAACCTGCTGGTCACATACAACGCCGGCGGAAGCACCGGGCACGGCGTTGCCGTTCGGACACAGTAGCGGGTCGTTGTAGCTGTCGCTCGTAAACGTAAGTGAGCGCGGCTGATAGATGTCGTACAACGTGGGGGCGCGAAAGCCCTTGTTGTAAGAGCCGCGGAACAACATTTCCTTGATCGGCTGATAACGGACGCCAACCTTCGGGTTGAAGGTGCTGCCAAAGTCGCTGTACTTATCGTAACGCGCGGCTACGGAAACGTCGAGGTTCTTGATAATGGGAATCGCAAGCTCGGCAAAGAGTGCATAGATGTTGCGGCTGCCGCTGGTATCGGCATCTGGGTCTAGCCCGAGGCTCCCGAGTTCGCCGGTGACAGCAAAGTTCTCGAACGACGACTTCTCGCGGCGATACTCGCCGCCGATCGCAAGCGACAGCGGACCAGCAGCAAGCTGCATGATGTCCTTGGTGGCACGCGCATCGACGAAGTCGACCTCGTTCTTGCCAGTGGCCACCGCCTCACGCACCTGCGCGCGGTTGAGCACCGCCGAACCGGCCGCAGACTGCGGCCCAAAGGGATTCACCGCACCCGCGATGATGCCCGCCTGCACGATATCGTCGCGCAGATAGCCGTTCTTGACTTGCTCGTCAGTCTTGTTTGTGGAGCGCCCCACGGCCGTCCGGATCTCCCAGTCCGACAGCGAGCCCTGCAGCTCGAGCAAGCCGCGGTCCGTGGTCGTCTCGTTGCCCGACGTGCGCTTGCCCGCAGGAACTTGGCGCCAATTCACCACGCCCCCCGATCCAAAGGTGGGAACGTTGATCACTGTCGCCCCAGCAGGGAAGAACGGGCTCGTCGCCGGGATAAAGTGGCTGATCGGCGACGGCGCAACCTTCGCTTCAATTTCGTTGCGCGCCCAGAAGTATTCCGCGGAGACGGTCCAGTTCGGGGTCAATGCGAAGCTGCCGCGCGCCAATGCAGTCAATTGCTCATTTTCCGGAATAAGGTCGACGTCCCGGGCGAAGTCGTAGCGGCAGGCGGTGCCCGCCGCATTTCGAATTGAACTCGGCGGATTGCAGCCCGCGGCCAGCGAAGGCTCGAAGCCGCCCACGTCTCCGGGAAAGCTGCTGCCGCTCGTACCGGCATTGATGGCGCCGCGGAACACGCCAGTGTTCGAAAAGGAGCGGTCCTTGGCCTCCACAACTTCCTGCGACCGGTAGTTCACGCTACCCATGACGTTGAAGCGATCCTTTGCGAGGGACCCGAACCCGGCAACGACATTGGCGACGTTCGTGTCGCCGCCGTTCTTCTGCACGGACTGACGTTCGGCCGATGCCTCGACGCCCTGATAGTCGCGCCGCAGGATGAAATTGACCACGCCGCCGATCGCGTCGGTGCCGTAGATCGCCGAAGCACCATCGCGCAGCACCTCGATGCGATCAATGGCGCCAAAGGGAATGGTGTTCAAATCAGTGGCGGCCGCATCAAAGGCATGGTTGGCAATGCGGCGACCGTTGAGCAGTACCAGGGTCTTGTTGGCGTTGTTGCCTGTCGGCGAACTCAGCCCGCGCAAATCCACCTCAGCCTTCCCGCCCGTTGTGCCACCAATGGCATTCGAGGTCGCGAACGAGGACTGGTTGTTGGTGAGTCACTGCACCGCCTGCTCGGCAGTCGTGATGCCGAGCTTCCGTAGCTCCTCGACTCGCAGCACGGTCACAGGCAGGGCCGTCTCGGCGTCGGTCCGACGTATTGATGACCCTGTCACCTCAACCCGTTCCAGGGACTGCGATGAAGGCTGTTGCGCGGCAACCGGTAGCGCGCAAGACATGGCGGCCACTGCACTTGCAACGGCGAGGCTGATCCTCGCTCGCGAACCAATCATGGTGTTCCTCCGGATGTGAATTGAATGTGCGAGTGCCCCATGGCAACACGCCGCAGGCGCATGATTGACGACCCGGTGACAATTCGCACCTTTCCCGATAGCAAAGCTGCGCAATCGTCGCGCGGGCGCAACGCTCGACGACAACGTCGTGAGCAGCCGTGCGGAGGCGGTAGCGTGGATTAAGTCCGCCTTTTGCGGTAAGCAGGCGCGCCCAGCCAGTCAGGTGCAGCAATCCTTGAAAAGGAATGCGTTGCCCTGCTGGCGCAAAGCCGAGACCCTCGTCGATGCCTTGCCGCCCGCCAGCGCTTTCTACTTGCCTTCGCGTGCGAGCGCTTCGCGCAGCAGTTCGGCGGTG
>JBIIZX010000364.1:0-4177 GCA_044346055.1 Burkholderiaceae bacterium
GGTCTTCCGCGGCACCGAACCCGACAATGCCACAACCCGCCCGCACAGTGTTTCTTCGGCGCGATTTGCGGGCTCGGGCCGATTACTTCGCTAACCAGACCGTCGCCCCGGCGCAGGCCGGGGCCTAATTTCAAGCGCGCTACAACCGCTCGAACGACGCACCCCTACCGCAGCCGATCGGTCGCCAGATTGGAGCCGAGCAGCACGCTGTGCTCGGGAAACCAGATGTCGGTGCTGGCTACCGCCGCGCCCTTTTCCAGCACCCGCAGATCCACGCCCTGGCGGGAGATGAACTCATCGCTCGTGGCATTGGCGCGCGCAATGCCGGAGGCGTTGATGCCGGTGCCACCGGCACTATGCAGGCCGAGGCGCGCGGCCGGACCGAGCAGGCGCCGGTTACCGCCTGAGAATGCAGTGACGCAGGCGCTGCTGCATTCGGCCACCACCAGCGTGTCGAGGTTGCGGTCGCGCAGCAGGCGGCCCAGAGCCAGGCCTTCGAGCACGCGGCCGCCGCGGCTGTCCAGCTCCACCATACGCACAACGGCAGCGCCGTCGAGCGCTGCCCGCACGGCGCGCATGGTGCCGAACTCGAGATCGCCGCGCACGCGCAGCGTGCCTGCACCCGGCTCCACCAGCACCTGGGCCGGCCGGGTGTCACCGGTCAATGTATCCCACACATCGGGCGCCACATGGCGCGCCGACAACCACCAATAGGCCGCCACCCAGAAAAAGGCGCCGAGGCCGACCAGGCTACACAGCAGCGCCACCAGCGCGGTGCCGCCGCGCTCCACGTGCCGGATGGCGGCGCGCTGCACGCCCACGCCCCACCACAGCACGCCCACCATGAGCACCGCAACTTCCGCCAGCCACAGCACAGCGCCCAATTGCGGCGTCTCGGTCAGCGGAAAGCGATCCTGCGCCAAGCGCAGCGCCTGCACCAGGAGGTAGACCGCCACGGCGCTGAAGGCCACCGCGACCAGCAGCGGCAACTGGCCGTGCCAGTGCGCGCTGATGTAGTTGGAGCGCCGGAGAGGTGGCACGGGTCCCGGCCGCCGTGCAGCGCCGTCCACCGGCACCTGTACTTGCCCGCGCACCTGCCGGGGCGAGGGCGGATGCGGATCAATGGGTCGCGGATCATTGGGTCGCGGGGGACGGGGCGGGGTCGGCGGCACGGCTGTTGGTTGAGGCTGGGTGAAAGACCTGGGGCCTGCTGAAGCCTTCTGTGGCGTGGTGAGGCCGACCATGGCGGCGGCGCGACCCGCAGCATGCCCGCAAAGCAGCCACTTGGCGGCACTGCCGCACTGCCTCGGCCGGGCGCACTCGGCCTGGCAGGCGCGGACTTTGAGCTGCGGCACAACGCCTGGTGCAGCGGGGTGCATGCTTGGTGCGTGCTCGCTGCATGCTGCGGGGCAAGCTGCGCCACGTGCCGACCTGCAACGCGCACCCAACAATGGGAGACAACAATGCGTGTTTTGCTGACCCTGGCGGCCTCCGCCGCCACCGCGGTCCTTGCCACCACCGCCCCCGCACTGGCGCAGACGGCCGCCTTCGAGATCGTCAAGGACGGCATCCCCAAACCGTTGACGGCGACACCCGGCTCGGCTTCCCGCGGCAAGGCCCTGCTGCAGAAGAAGGAACAGGCCAACTGCCTGAACTGCCATAGCAGCAAGGAGCTCAAGGGCGGCAACAGCGCGCCGAGCCTCGACGGCGTGGGCGCGGCGCTGACTGTGCCGCAGCTGCGCCTGTCGGTCGTCGACTACTCGAAGGTCGCTGCGGGCAAGGCGATGCCGAGCTTTCACAAGGCGCGCGACGAAGGCGCGCCACGGCTGAGTGCACAGGAAGTCGAGGACGTTGTCGCCTACCTGGCGACCCTGCGTTAAGAGCGCTACGGCGAGCGCAACGCTGGACCGCGGCGGCGGCGCCCTGCGCTTCTCGTGTCCTTCCCGCGCAAGAGCGACGGCACCACGCAACGTGGCGTGTCAGTCCCGCGCAGGCGGGAATCCACTGCGCACATGCGTCTTGGTCGCGAACCGCGCTTCCGCGGCGGGGTGGGCCAACCAGGCCGCATGCCCTGCGGCATGCGGACCGGCCGCCGCCAGCTGCGCATGCATGCGCAACTGGAGTTAGGGACGTGCACATAGAAGAGACACTGGATCCCGGCCTACGCCGGGGCGAAGACCATTTGTATGCGGACGCTCCCGCCCGCCACTACAGCGCGACGACGCCCGGCGCCTCTCGTGTCATTCCCGCGCAGGCGGGAATCCAGCGTCGTTTGCGATTACAGCGACACGCGTCCCGCCTTCGCGGTGACGCCCACCTTCGCAACCAACGCCGTTGCCCCGGCGCAGGCCGCGGCCCAGTCTCGTCCGTCGCTGCCCCCTAGCGTGCCGCCCCGGCGGCGCTACGCTGCGCTCTGTTGCTTGCCGAAAGTTCGCCCATGCGCCGCCTGCTGCCTGCCCTTGCCACCGTTGCCCTCGTCACCGCGCTTGCATCAACCCTCAGTGCCCGCGCGGCGGACATGCCGGCCGGAATCAACTGGGTCGATGTGAAGACGGGCGGCAGCGTCGACGCGGCGCTGGCGCAGGCAAAGAAGGAGAACCGCCCGCTGTTCATCTACTGGGGCGCGGTGTGGTGCCCGCCGTGCAATCAGGTCAAGGCCACGGTCTTCAGCCGGCAGGACTTCATCGAGCGGGCGCGCAATTTCATCCCCGTCTACATCGACGGCGATGCGCCGGCCGCGCAACAGCTGGGCGCGCGCTTCAAGGTCAGCGGCTATCCGACCACGCTGCTGCTGCGGCCCGATGGCACCGAAGTCACGCGCCTGCCGGCCGAGGTCGAAGGCGAGCGCTACATGCAGGCACTGGCACAGGCGATGACCGGCAAGCCGGTCAAGGCGCTGCTGGCGCAGGCGCAGGCGGGCAAGCCGCTGAGCGTTGCCGAGTGGCAGCAGCTCGCGTTTCATGCGTGGGATGTGGATGAGAGCGTGGTGGTGGCCGCCGACAAGCGCGCGGCAACCCAATGGGACCTGGCGCAGCGCGCCAATGCAACTGCACCCGAGGCGTCGGCGCGACTAGCGCTGCAGGCCATGCGCACGGCGGCCGGTGACAAGGCCGCGCCGCCGTTCGACAAAGCTTCCGCCTTGCAGCGGCTGCGCGCCGTCCTCGCCTCGCCGGCAATTGCGCGCGCCAATGTCACGGAGCTGGCCTACGGCGCGGGCCGCGTGCCGGCGTTCCTGACCGAGGCCGGCAGCCCGGAACGCGCGCAACTGCTGCGCGAATGGGATCGCGCGCTGCTGCGGCTGGCCGACGATGCCAGTCTGTCGCGGCTGGACCGCGTGATGGCGGTCAATGGCCGTGTCGACCTCGCCCGCGTCAACACACCCAAGGGCCCGTTGCCGGTGGCGCTGCAGACGGACTTGCGCGGCACGGTGCTCAGCGCCATGCGCGAGGTGAAAGACCCGTTTGAGCGCGAAGCGCTCGCCGTCGGCGGCGCCAGCGTGCTGGCGGATGCCGGTCTTGCCGCCGAGGCCGACAGCGTGGCCAAGACGCAGATGGAACGCTCAGCCACACCCTATTACCACATGCGTGTGCTGGCGGCCCTGGCGCGCGACCGCGGCGACAGCGCCGAAGCGCTGGCCTGGTCAGAGAAGGCCTACGCCAGCGCCAAGGGCCCGGCCACCCGGCTGGAGTGGGGCGCGGGCTATCTGCGCAACCTCATCAATCTGGCGCCCGGCGAGGCCGAGAAGATCGAGCGCACCGCACGCAGCGTGATCGGCGAACTGGAGCCCAAGCCCGAGACGTTCTACGGCCGCAACCGCGCGATTCTCGAGCGCATGGGCCGGCAACTGAACGAGTGGAACAAGGATGGCAAGCAGGAGCGCGTGCTGGCGCGGCTGCGCACGCAGCTAGGCGGTGTGTGCGCACAACTACCGGCGCAGGCGCCTGAGCGCACCACCTGCAACGGCCTGCTGACGGCGCCAGCGTCTTGATCGCTCACCTTTGCCGAGCCGTTCAGGCTCGTGGTCGCCGCCGCACGCCCAGGCCGATGCGCGGTTGAACGAGCAGATTCTGCGGGGGCAGTGCAAGCGCGGTGGTAACTACGGGCGGCGTCGCATGCCACCGATGCGTCTGGAAACACATACTTCATCACCAGCGAGTCCCTCGTGCCGGACTTGAAT
>JBIIZX010000365.1:0-4171 GCA_044346055.1 Burkholderiaceae bacterium
TTCCTCCAAGCGCTCGCTCGGATCCAACTCCATGCTCGCTTCGCGCATCCCATCAGGTCCATCCGTGAACACCAAGAAAGTATCGGCGCCTTCACGAAAATACTCAAGATTTAAGTTAGCGCTAATGGGCGCAGGCCGGGGCCCAATTTCCGGTTGGTCGAGCCTGTCGGACGACACAGCCGCAGCGAAGCCCCGAACGAAGCCTCGCAACGCAGCCCCCGCAACGCAGCCTCGCAGCGAAGCCCCGTCATCCCCGCGCAGGCGGGGATCCAGTGTCTTACAACCTGGTTGAGCAAAGACGCCTTCATGCGCGCGGCACGCCAGCAGTTGCATCGCGCACCGCACCCCACAAAAGCAACGGGCCGCACAAGGCGGCCCGAGCGATCAGAAAGCCACGCGCGCTACTTCGCCTGGCTCACCATGTATTCGACAGCGGCGCGGATCTCGGCCTCGCTCGCTGTGGAGCCACCTTTTGGCGGCATCGCGCCCTTGCCCTTGATAACGCTTGCCGTCAACGCATCGATGCCCTGCTTGATGCGCGGCGCCCAGGCGGCCTTGTCGCCACTTTTGGGTGCACCCGCGACAGCTGCGGCGTGGCAGGCGGTGCACACCTGCTTGTAGAGCGCCTCGCCGGCGCCAGCCTTGGCAGCGACGGCCGCAGCTGGTGCGGCTATGGCAGGTGGGGCAGCGGCAGGAGCCGGCGCAGGCGCCGCTGCGGTCGGCGCGGCAGCGGCAGGCGCAGTAGCCGCGGCCTCCTGCTTGGCGGCCGGTGCACTGGGGGCCGAGGGCTCAGTGAACTTGGCCCCGGACTGATTAGCCATGTAGGCCACCGCGCGCGCAACCTCAATCGGATCGAGATCCGCATTGCCGCCCTTGGCCGGCATCGCCTTGAAGCCTTCGACTGCGTGCTTGACCAGCGTGTCATAACCCTGTTTCAGCCGCGGCGCCCAGGCCGCCGTGTCTCCGGTCTTGGGCGCGCCGGCCACGCCGGCGCTATGACAGGCGCTGCAGGCCAGCTTGTAGACCGCTTCACCCGACTGCAGCACGCGCGGGCCGACGGCAGCGGCCAGCACTACCGTGCCAACCGGTCGCAGCCGGTCGGCTACGGCCTCCGGCGTCATCGAGCCCGAGCCGGCGCCTTCGTGCTTGGCCCCAGAAACGAAGCTGGCCAGCAGCACGATCACCGCCACCGGCACGACGAACGCCAGCACGATCACCGTGATCAACTGCTGCGGGGTCTTGATGGGAGAAGCGTGCTCGGAGGACATGATGGACGGCGCTTTTGATGGGCACTGAACCGTGCGGCGCGTCGCAAGCGACGCGCCCGGCCGTCAGTGCGGGGATGCGAGGAAGATTGCGGGAAGGAGCTACTGGGAGAAGTCGCGAGAAGGGCTTGAGGAAATCTGCCGCAAGCGGCGGCAAAGCCCGTGATTATATGCGGCGTCCTGCTCTTGCCGCACTCGGTTGGACGCTGCCCGGCGGGAGCCGGTATCCTCGGGCTGCAGACAAGGCATCAAGTCAAGAACAAAGCGCAGCATCTGGCAGGACCGCGCAGCAAGACTGCGACAAGAAGACTGCGACAAGACGCCGCAGCAAAATCACGCAACAAGTGAGCAGCAAGCCAAGCCGCAAGGCGCGCAGACCACCGCCATGTCTTGCAGCCGCGCGGTCCCGGCCGATGCCGCTTGCCATCCCATCACGCGCCCGTAGCTCAGGGGATAGAGTATTGGCCTCCGAAGCCAAGGGTCGCAGGTTCGATTCCTGCCGGGCGCGCCACTTTCAGCCGATGTGTGTTTCAGCCGCAGGCGGTCGCGGTCGTCACGCGCGTGCGGGTCGCCGAGAAGCAGATCGTGCGCACCTGAGCGCCAAGGCTGAATGAAATTCCGCCCATCGCTAGGCCATTGCTGCCTGGGCGGCGCACAAAGCCTTCATCGTTGAAGCTGAGCGCCTGCGTGGCTGGCGCACCCCAGCTGCGCACGGCCAGGTTTGCTTGGGGCCGGTCGAACACGCGCAACACTGGCTCGTCAGCGTCACGAGCGCCGTTATCGTTGTCGTCGCGATAGATGAGCCATCCGGCCGCCCAGTCATTAGGCGCTTGCGGCGCGAGCACCACGCGTTGTCCGCGCGACAAGGCCTCGCTGCGGCCTAGCTCGAGCGACAGCTGCAGTTCGTTGACGGCCTGCGTCAATGCTTGCCGGTCGAGCGAGGCCTTGAAGTGCGGGACCGCCGTCGCGGCCAGAGTGGCGGCCACGGCCGTCGCGATCGATGCCTCGATCAGCGTGAAGCCCAGGGACTGGCGCAGTGTCTTGGTCATCAGCGGCCTCCGTTGCGATGGATGCCATGGTCCATTAGCCGCGCCCAGTCCGCCGCTGAACACTGCGGCGAACGGCTGTGAAAAATCATTGGACAGACGCATCGCGCGCATGGCGGCACGTCGGCCAGCCGGACTAGCCCCCACGCGAGGCCGCGCCGTTCGTCGGCACCGCATGGCCGGGCAACCCCTTGTGCTGTGAGCCCTGCGAGGCCTGCCGAAATAATGCGGACCGACAACGCCTCCCGGCGTCTTCATGGCCCTGCCTTACATGCGCGCTGCACCCGTTCAAGCCGGCTTCACTCTGATCGAGCTGCTCGTCACTATGACGATCGCCGCGATCCTGCTTGCCATCGCGGTGCCGTCGTTCAACAGCTCAATCGCCTCGGCGCGCGCATCTGACGGCGCCAACTCGCTGCTCGGTGCGCTGGAGCTGGCGCGCAGCGAGGCGGTGCGGCGCGGTGTGACAGTGTCGGTATGCCGCGTCACCGTTGTCCCGGCAACTGCATGCAACAACACGGCGGCGGGCAGCTTCGTCGTCGGCGACTGGGCGGCGGGCTGGATGGTTTTTGCGGACAACGGCAGCGGCAGTACGGCTGGCGTGTTCGAGCCAGCCCTCGCCCCCACGCCCGACGAGGCGGTCAACTTCCAGCAACAGTTCGCGCCCGGCGCAGCAACCCGCGTTGAGATTGTCGAAGCCGCGGGTGTTGGCATCGCGACGTATCGCCCCGACGGGCTGCGGGTCGGCGCACCGCTGGTGTTCCGCGTCGCCTACCCGCAGGCGGCTCAAGGCGCGGGCCAGTCCTGTCGCCAGGTCACCGTCAACGCGACTGGCCAGGCGGTCATCGCGCGGATCAACTGCTAGGAGGACCAGACTGTGCAGGCGCAGCGTCAACAGGGTGCATCGCTGATCGAAGTGCTGGTCGCGCTTACGCTGGTCGCCTTCACCATGCTCGGACTGCTGGGCCTACAACTGCGCTCCATGTCGTCGCAGAAGGACTCGCTGGACCGGCGTACCGCCGCGCTTCTCGTCTCCCAACTCGGCGAACGCGTCTCGGCCAACTTCGCCGGCTTCGAACAGCAGCTCTACAACGGGCTAGTGCTCAATCCGCCGGGCGCGCCCGCCAACGACACGGCGCCGGACGCTGCCGCTTGTGTGACGCCCGACAATTGCACCACCAACGAGATCGCCACGCGTGATTGGGCGCTGTTCGCGCAGCAGGTGCGCACGCGTCTGCCCGGCGGCGTGGCCTTCGTCACCACGCCGCCCGACCTGTCGCGCGCCACCGTTGTCGTCGGCTGGATCGACACGCAGCGCATCGACGCACTCAACGTGGGCGGCGCCAAGGTCGAACGCGACCTGTTCTGTCCGGACTCGGAGGAGATGAAGACCGATCTGCGCTACCGCTGCTACGTGGCTTCCCTGTATCCATGATGCGTCCAAGCCTCCTCGCGCCGCAGCGCGGCCGCACCCTGATCGAACTGCTGGTCGCCATCGCGCTCGGCCTGTTGATCCTGCTTGGCGTCGGGACCCTATATCTGGGCGCCAACCAGTCAACGCGCTCGATGACCGGTCTGGCCTCGGCAGAGGAAAGCGGCGCAGTCGCGCTGAAGCTGATCGGTGACGGCATCCGCCGCGCCGGCTACGCCGAGATCATCGGAACCGAGGTCAACAGCATTCGCGGCAACCTGCTGTACAGCGGGCCGCTCGTGCGTGGCTGCAAGGGTGTTGCGTTCAATAACATCGCCATGAATGACTTTGGTTGTGCGGCCGCGACCGCGGCGCCCGACGAGTTCGCCGTCTGGTTCCAGAGCGACAACGTCCTTGCGAGTGCGCAGGCGGCTACCGACGACTGCCTC